>CBFDEA010000210.1:0-4486 GCA_965603695.1 uncultured Rhodospirillaceae bacterium
AGCATAAAAGCAAGTGTAGCCTTCGGCTACACTTGCGACTCGTTGGAATCGCTAAACTCTTTTTAAATTTAATCTTTGTCCCGGATATTATATATGGAGTGTAGTGTCAATACTTCTAATACATCATCTGGTATGATTATTCATTAGAACTGACTCCCTAAGACACTGTATAGAATCAAAATTTTGATTGTACGGCACTTGGTTTGGCGGTCGGAAAAGTTCATATATTTTGAAAAAAGAGATTCTTTTCAATGCCTTGAATCATCCCCGCGCGGGTTGCCTCATCATTTCGCGGGTAGCCATTTTTGCCGGGAAGTTGACGCTTGCACCGCATGTGGGCCGAGAAATTTTTTATAGAAATTATCCCAAAAAACAATCATTTAAGTCATTGAAGACTCGCATGAATCAGTGGTTTTCCCAGTAGATTCGCAGCGGATTCGGGCTTTTTGTCGCGCTTGCCCTCTGGGCATGGAGGGAAAATTTACAATATCTGGTGGTCATTAACTATTTAGACACCATAAATCACCTACTTTCAACGAGTCGCGGGTTGCATGTTAACGAGCCTGTGGATTTTCTTAAGGGTTAAGTCATGACGAGTGCCGGGCAACGACAATCAGCGGAAGCGCTTAGCGAAATATCTGCGGCTTCTTCCGTCAATCAATGCTTGCCGGTTTTCCGTGGTCTTGACGATGTCACGATTCCGGATAAAGAGATCGCCGCCATAGCCGGGGTCACGCCACCGACTTTTTCGCGCTGGCGCGCCGGCCGGGCGAGCGTTCCTGAGCGAAAGTTGGTTCTTCTGACGTTGCTACTGGCCCACTGGATCGACGAATTGGAGGCCCTGCTGAGCAGTCGGGGCTCTCACGGCAAGTCCAGGATCGAGACCAGGCTTAACACCACACGGCGGTGCCTTTTCCAACAGGAAGTCATCAATCAGACACTGCCACCGGAAACCGTTCGCGAAGGCTCGCACCTGTTTCGCAAGTGGTGGTTTGAAGAAGGCGCAAGGGCACCAAAAAGGCTCGGCAATGAAACCAGGATTGAAAGTTTATACGAATGAGTCATCTCGACGGCATTACGCACGATGGCCTTAAAACGGCACTCGGTATCAAGGGAAATTATCAGGCCCATGAGCCAATTTGCCTTCCCGGCGAAAAAAACCGAATTCTCAGTCCGGAAAACCTGATGAACCATCATATCAATTTGTTGACGATGGAAGACCCTCTGGCCCTGTCGATGATCGCGACGCGCGACCCCGAAGCGCCAATGGCTTTGGCGGCGGTGGCCAGGTTGAGTCCCCTGGGCGCTAAATCAAAATTGCTCAGCGGTGTCTTTCAGGTTGTCGGGGAAACCACCAAGCACCCCTTGATTGCCAAGTGCGTTTCGTTGATTACCGACAACGCATTCAACCCCGGTGCCATTGGTATGGTGCGCAAGCACGCCTCTCAATTCATCGCCACCACGCGTAAGGAATACACCTTGGCGTTGCGCCGCAATATGCAGGCCTTGCTTGAAGGCTCTATCGCCCCGCGTTACTTCGTCGATGAGTTTTTTGAACTCACCGAAGCGGGCAATATGCGTAGCGATATCAGGAAGAAGCTGGTGCTCAGTCTGTTGATTTCAGAAAGTATCCGCCCGTCGATCAAATTCCTGTTCCTTGAAAATTTCGACCGCCTGCCACGCTCCGTTCAACAGGCGATCCTCGGTGAAGTTCTGAAGGCAAACCCCAGCCATCACATGGAAATCATTAAAGAGGAACTGCGCTGGATCGTTGCCAAGGAAGACAAGCCCGTCGCGTCGACAGATAAGCCCGACCTTGTTTCGGCTGGTAGAGTGGCGCGGGTTGAACCCAAGGCAAAAGCCTTTGCCGTTGAAGCCAAGGCAAAAGCCTTTGCCGTTGAAACCAAGGCAAAAGCCGTTGCGGTTGAGCCAGGCAAACCGAAAATGCGCCCGTGGCGACCCGGCGAAAGCCCGACGCTTTCAGGCAGCATGGAAATTCCCTGGAATTAAAGACGCTCAGACTGCCTCAGGCCTCATCAGACAGCCATGGCCGCCTTGTTTTCATCGTCGTAGGTTAGCATCGCCTCGGTCCCACAATACAGGCCGTACAGGGTCTCGATAACGGCGCTTGCTTCTTCTCCGGCTAATGAATAGTGAATGGTCTGGGCTTCGCGGCGGGTTGCAACCAGGTTGTCGCGGCGCAGGCGGGCAAGATGTTGAGACAGGGCCGATTGGCTTAAGCCGACGATCTGTTCCAACTCACCGACACATTTCTCACCAGGAACCAATTGGCATAGAATCATCAAGCGGTGTTGATTGCTCATGGCTTTGAGCAGGGTGCTGGCGCGCCTTGCGTTATCCTGAATCCGTTCCAGGTCGATCACAGGTTGTTCCGTTTCGCTCATCGCGCCCCTCCATTAGCTGGCAGTTGAATTATTTTTCCCCAAAGGCCCGATTTTGTGAGCCTGCGTGTAAATGCTAGCAAATCAGTACGCCTTAAGAAAAGCATTTACTAAATTAAGCCTACATAATATACGCACGCGCGGCCACAATAAAATCGAGAATAATTGCTGCGGTGCAGCATTTGGTTGGCTGTCCAGGGGGCTGTCCTGCTGCCAGTTATATGGCCTAAGGCGCGTAACGCTGAATCCAAGTAAGTCACAGGTAAGTCAATGGCATGTGACTTTTTTCAAAGGACGCATGCTCTCACAAATCACTAATTTTCAAAGGGTGGCGGCGGGGCTTGGTGGTTTGCGCACGCTGCTATCGACTCATAATCGCCTGAAAATATGCTGCACTGCACAATAAGATTTTTGGTATTGTCTTTGTCCAGGTGGCCCGCGAAGGCGTGATTATATCGCTTGCTTTCTTTAAGAAGAATACAGACCATATAGCAAGATAGCTTGGAAATAGGGGCGGTAATGGGTGACACGACAGTTTTGGATGTAAAGGGCTTGGGATGTCCGGTGCCTATTCTCAGGGCCAACAGGGCAGTCAAGGAAATGATCCCCGGTGATACCCTTGAGGTGCTGGCAACCGATTCTGATGCACCTCAGGATTTCGAGATTTTTTGTGACAATACGGGAAACAAATATCTTGGCTGCGAAAAGCAGGATGACGTTTTCGTTATTCGCCTTGAGGTCATTTAGGAACTTCTTTTATTCAGCGTCGGCGGTTTCGAGTCGCTGTTTGCGGCTGTTCTCGGCAAAGCCCGATACCAGCGACATCAGTGGCGGGATGATGGCCAGGGTCAGCAAGGCCGATAGCGCCAGCCCGCCGATGACGACCGAACCCAGACCGCTGTAAAGTTCAGAGCCGGCACCGGGGAAGACAACCAACGGCAACATCCCGAAGACACTGGTCAGGGTCGACATGAAAATCGGCCTGATCCGGTTGCGCGTCGCGGCTATCAGCGACTCCTCGAAATTCAGGCCCTCGCTGCGATGGTGATAGAGCGTCTGATGAACCAGCAGGATGGCGTTGTTGACGACGATACCGACGAGGATGACGAAGCCCAGCAACGTCAGCATATCAAGCTGGTGTGGCGAAAACAGATTGAGGATGACGAGTCCGCCGACACCGCCCGCCGTGGCCAGCGGAACCGACAACATGATGATCAGCGGATAGATGAAACTTTCGAACAATACGGCCATCACCAGATAGACGATCAGCACCGCGATGAGCAGATTAAGGACCATGCTGTCCCAGGCCTCGGTCAATTTGTCGGCGGTCCCTGAAAGCCCGATCTTGACGCCCGGAGGAAGTCCTGCCAGGCGAAGCGGGGCAATGACCTTTTCGTTTAAAATGTCCATGGCCATCTCAAGGGGGACGTCGGGTGCCGGTCGGACTTCAAGGGTGACCGTGCGTTCGCGTTCCTTATGGAGAATTTCGGTCGGTCCCGATGTCACCCGGATTTCGGCAAGCGAGCTGACCGGAATGATATCGCCGGAACGGGTGACGACGGGAAGGTTGCCGATGCCTTGGGTTGCGGTGATGCGGTTATGCGGTCCTTTCAGGGCCAGATCGACACGCTTGCCACCGATGGTGATCTCGGCGACGCGGAAATCATCATTGAAGGTGTCGAGGGTTTGGCTGAACTCGCGGGCGGTAACGCCATTGTCGGCAAGGCGAATAGGATCGGGATAAACGCGCACTTCAGGGGCGCCAAGTTCCAGTCCGGGTTTTGGCCGTAACTGGTTGCCTTGCTCGCGCGGCAGCAACTTGGAAATCATCCCGGTGCCCTTCAGGGCTATATCCAGAACGGCTTCAAGGTCAGGGCCGGAAATATCGAGATTAATGGATCGCCCGCCACCGATAGAGCGGCCGAACAGTGAAGGTTGGGTGATAAATCCGAAAGTACCGGGCTCCTTGAACACAGGCTCTCTTAGGACCGGGATCAACTCGGCAACCCGTGATGGATCGACGCTGCTGGCACCGACGAAGGTTGTCGATGATCTGGCGACGAAGAAGAAGTTCTGGATCTTTG
>CBFDEA010000211.1:0-4485 GCA_965603695.1 uncultured Rhodospirillaceae bacterium
CCGATGGAAACCCCGTCGTCGCGCATCCCGTCGACCGTTTCCTTGATGGTGCCCATGACCGACCCCAGCCCAATGACCACGGTTTCGGCATCCTCTGCCCGGTAAGACCGGATCAAGCCACCCGCCTCGCGCCCGAAGGCGTGCGAAAATTCGGCTGACAGTTCCGGAATGACGTCGATTGCCTGGAGATGCTTGTGGTGAGCCAGGTAACGGACCTCGGTGAAGGCCTCGGTCAGAAGCCGCGCCGGCCAGTTGGATTTGCGCACCTGCTCCGGGTCGGGTATCTCGATCCGCTCAAAGGCGTGGGTCAGGATAAACCCGTCGACGCAGACCATCACCGGTACGCTCAGGTGCTCGGCCAGGCGGAAAGCCTGGATGTGGAGATCAACCGCCTCCTGATTGGTTTCGGCATAGAGTTGAATCCAGCCGGCATCCCTGAGCGCCATGCTGTCGGAGTGGTCGTTCCAGATGTTGATCGGCGCGCCGATGGCCCGGTTGCCGATGGTCATGACGATGGGCAGGCCGAGACCGGCGGCGTTGTAAACGGCCTCTGCCATAAACAACAATCCCTGGCTGGCCGTCGCCGTGTAGGTCCTGGCCCCGGCGGCAGAGGCACCGATGGCGACGGACAATGCGGCGAATTCCGATTCGACGTTGATGAATTCGCAACTCTCAAGCGAGCCATCCTTGACCAGTGCGCCGACCCCTTCGACGATATGGGTCTGCGGTGTGATCGGATAGGCGCAGACGACTTCCGGGCGGCACAGGGCGACGGCTTTGGCGACGGCTTCTGATCCTTCCATTTGTTTGAGCATTGATCAGGCCTCCTTGGCCAAGTCGAAGGCTTCAGTGGCGGCGGCGACATTGGCCACCCCGACGGAGCCTGGAAATTTCTCCATAATGGCTTCGCCCACCGAGGCCATTTGTAGCTGTCCCGAAATGGCGGCGAAGCCACCGAGCAGTGCAGCATTGGGGACGGCCCGCCCGACGTGCTTCATGGCCAGTTCACTGGCCCCGATATGGCAGACATGATGGGCCGGAAACGAGCCTACGAAACCCGCGATGCCCAACTCCTCGAAACTGCGGGTCGAATTGATGACAATGAAACCGTCTGCCTTCAGGCCGCCAAAGACATCAACGCTATGCAGTAGAGTGGTGTCCTGAATGATCAGGGCGTCGGGCTGCATGATCGGTTCGCGCAGGCGGATTTCCTTGTCGTCGAAGCGGCAGAACGAAACCACCGGCGCGCCCATGCGTTCCGAACCGAAGCTGGGAAAGGCCTGGGCGTGTTTGTCTTCGATGAAGGCGGCGACAGACATAAGCTCGGCGGCGGTAACGACGCCCTGGCCCCCTCTGCCGTGAATGCGTATCTGGAAAATGTCAGCCTCCCACCAGCCGTGTTGCATGTCATTATAATACATGGCCGGTTCAATGTGGAATCTAGCATTGGCGTCCGGCGCATACCTTGATATTGATCAACGTCTAATAAATCTGTTGATGAGGGGGGGCTTGTTCATGGTTATCCGTTCCATTGCCGAAAAATCCTGGTTGCCCGATGACTGCCGCAGCGTCATTGCCGACCTGGAAGGGCCGCTAACGGCGGGATCGTTCGATGATATCGACGCCCGCGTGATGGACCTGATCGCCACCCACGAACGCCATATGGACATCGAGACCATCGGCCTGAACGCCGGAACCAACGTCATGAACCCGCGCGCCGCGGCACTGCTTGGGCGCTCGCTCGGCAACCGACCGAGCCTCGGTTTTCCCGGCGACAAGTATGAAATGGGCATGCAGCACGCCGAAAAGCTGGAAATCGCCTGTGAATCCCTGGTTAAAAGATTGTTCGAGGCCCCCTATGCCGAAATCAGGGTGCCTTCGGGAGCGATTGCCAATCTCTATACCTTCATGGCGACCTGCAAGGCGGGCGACGCGATCATGGCGTTCCCCGGCGAAATGGGTGGCCATGTCACCCACCATGCAGCCGGGTGTGCCGGTCTTTACGGGCTCGACATTCATCCCGTTCCTTATGACCCAGGGCGCATGACCATCGATCTCGAACAGTTGCGTAAAGACGCCCACCGCATCAAGCCGAAGCTGATTACCGTGGCCGGATCGCTGTGCCTGTTTCCCTATCCGCTGGCCGATGTGCGGGCCATCGCCGATGAGGTCGGGGCTTACGTACTTTACGACGCCGCGCACATGGGCGGGATGATCGCCGGTAAACGTTTTCAGGACCCGCTGAATGAGGGCGCACACCTGATGACCATGTCGACCTACAAGGCGTTTGGCGGGCCGCCCTCGGGTTTGATCGTCTCATCGGACGAAGAACTGGCCCGGCGCATCGACGCCATCGCCTTTCCCGGCATGACCGCCAACTTCGATCTCGGCAAGACGGCGGCGCTGCTGATGAGTGTGCTTGATCTGCTGGAATACGGCGAGGCCTACGCCGATACCTGTATTGCCAACGCCCAAGGACTGGCCGAGGCGCTGGAGGCCGAAGGCTTCAGTGTGCATGGCGTCGAGGGGCAGGGCCATACCCAGAGCCATCATCTGGCCCTGCACGCCGCCCCCTTGGGTGGCGGTCAGGCGGCCTCGAAACAAATGGCCGAAGCCAACATCTTGCTGTGCGGCATCGGCCTGCCTATTGATCCAGTGCAGGGCGACTTAAACGGCATCCGCATCGGCACCCAGGAAATCACCCGTCAAGGCATGGGCGGCGACGCCATGCCAGAAATCGCCCGGATGATGGCGCGGGTCTGGCTGCATGGGGAAAGCGCCGAGAGTGTGCGCGGCGACGTCATCGATTTCCGCCGGGCCTATCAGGGACTGGTGTTCGTGCGTTAGGGAACCCGACTTCCGTCTGACGGGATAAAATAGAGCCTATTCGACCAGACGAATTTCCAGTTCGGCGTTGCCACCGGCAGAGGTTTCCATGTTGTTGAGTTCTTCGATCAATCTGGCGTCGATGACTTCATCGGCGATGCAGCGCGTGGCCTTGATCCGCGCCTCGATCAATGCGATATAACGAGCGAGTTCCATGTCCTTCAGGACCAGTCCTTGGGCATTAACCTGTAGGGGTTTGCCAAGGGCCATGACATCACGCGCTTTTTCCGCGTAGCCTTGCCATTCCTTGATATAGGGGGCCCAGTCACCAGCATACTTGCGATCGACCTGGGCGGTCAGCTTTTCGGCTGTGGTTTCGCCCCACCAGGAAAGCTTGGCTATGTCAGGACACCCTTCAGCCCTGGCCTGATTGGAAAAAAGCACCATGGCGATCAGGACTAAAGCGGTGGCCAGCAAGCCGAGATACAACATGCCGGACTGAATTGATTTGCTAACGCTGTTCATGACTTTCTCCGATCCATCAATCTTTCTCACTCGCAGGATCATCGCAGGACAATGTTGTCCCAATATTGCTTTAATGTGACTGGTATGTTGCTAAATGAGAGGATCATTCAGGACAGGGAAATCGCCCGCTTGGTACGCTAGCCGACGCCAATTTCCCGCGCGTAATAGACGACATCGAGGGGCGGCGGGTTGATACCTGCTTGCGTCAGCATGGTGTGAACCTGACCGCGGTGGTGGGTCTGGTGATTGAACAGGGTTGTCAGGATCATCCAGAGCGCGCGTTCGCCGGGTGTCCCGTCAGACGCTTCATAGTGGATGCGGGTTTGCATATCGTCTTCACCAACACCCGCGACCAGTTCGATCAGGGCGACGTTTTCGGCTTCCTGGGCGGCTCTGAGTTCCTTGAAATTGTCGTACAGGATGTCGTCCAGAGCGCTAAAGCCGAGCGGCGTTCCCTTGATCCGCCGGGTCCACAGGCGGTCGATCAGCAGCAGGTGATTGAGGGTGGCGTGGATGGAGCCGAAATAGGCCTGGCGATCTTTGCGGTAGGCATCATCAGGCAAAGCGCTGACACAGTCATAGATACGCCCGTAAGCCCATTGATTGAAACCGGCAAGAGTCGGGAAGGTGTTCATGATGATGCCTCCGGGTGAATGGTAATATTGAAGCCTTCTTCTGGCATCGGCGGGACAAAATAGCTGGTGATAAGATCGAACTCGGCTTCACTTGGGGCAAACTCATGTTGCCCGTCCTCATTGCGCTTGCCCAGGCGTTCCTTGCAAAGCTTATCGGGTGTATCAAGAAAGTGCAGTTCATGAGCCGCTTCAGCGTCCTCGAAAATGTTCCGCATCCATCTTCGAAAGTCTACGGTGTTGGCCGGGAAGTCCATCACCACGCAAAGGCCCTCTTGAAGGAGCGACGTAATATGCTGCCCCATCACCCTACGCAGGCGTGTGGAATACTTGAGGTAATCCTGAACCGTCGTCATTTCATCGGGATAGAGCTTTGAAAGCCATTGGTCCTCGTTGATGAGAACAGTCTTTGGCTGCAAGGCAAGACGCTGCGCCAGAGTCGATTTTCCTGAGGCGATTTTTCCGCAAACAAGGTGAAGAACGGGTTGTTTGTCGAGCATGC
>CBFDEA010000212.1:0-4464 GCA_965603695.1 uncultured Rhodospirillaceae bacterium
GGAATCGAAGCTGGCGTCGGGGAAATCCATCGCCATCACATTCATCTCATGCAGCGTCACCGCCGTTCCCAGCCTGGCTTTGCGGCTGCGGGCGCGGCCCAGCATGGACGGGCTTAAGTCGATGCCGGTGACCGTGCAGTCCTTCGGATAGTAGGGAAAATTGCGCCCGGTGCCGACCCCGGCGTCGAGCAGATCGCCGCTCAGTCCATCAAACATCACCTGCCGCACCGGCCTGTAACGAACATGCTCGAACGGCAGGTCGAGAATGTCATAAAGCCGGGCGATGCGGTCATAGACTTTCTGTTTGCTCATGACGGCTTAAGCCTCGGCGATCTTGGCGATGTCGCGCATCAGCAAGCGGACTCCGGCGAGGCGGTCTTTCGGGGTTTCCCAGGCGCGCATGAAGACCAACTTGTGATCGGGTCGTAGTTTGGCGGTGCCGACCTGATCGCCGATGAAGGCGACCAACCCACCCGGATTGGCGAATTCGTTGTTGCGGAACGACAGCACCGCCCCCTTCGGCCCGGCGTCGACTTTGTCGACCCCTGCCCGCTTGCTCAGTTGCTTGACCGCGACGATGGCCAGCAGGTTTTCGACTTCATCGGGAAGCGAGCCGAAACGGTCGATCAATTCGGCGGCGAAGGCCTCGATCTCCTGGGCCTCGATCAGACGCGACAGGCGGCGGTAGAGTTCCATGCGGACATTCAGGTCGGCGACGTAGTGTTCCGGGATCAACACAGGCGTGCCGATGCCGATCTGCGGGCTCCAGTCGGTTTCGGCCCCGGCCCCGTCATCGAGGCCGCGCGCTGCGGCCACCGCTTCTTCCAACATCTGTTGGTAAAGTTCGATACCGACTTCGCGGATGTGGCCGGATTGCTCGTCACCGAGCAAATTGCCGGCTCCGCGAATGTCGAGATCGTGACTGGCCAGCGTGAACCCGGCCCCCAGGTTATCCAGAGTCTGCATCACTTCCAGACGTTTTTCCGCTGCCGCCGTCAGTTTTTTGCGTTCCGGCAGGGTCAGGTAGGCATAGGCACGGATTTTCGAGCGCCCGACCCGGCCGCGCAGTTGGTAAAGCTGGGCCAGGCCGAACATGTCGGAACGGTGGATAATCATGGTGTTGACGTGCGGCATGTCGATGCCCGACTCGATGATGTTGGTCGCCAGCAGGACATCATATTTGCCGTCATAAAAGGCGCTGATCGCGTCTTCCAGATCGTTCGGCGTCATCTGCCCGTGGGCGGTGATCAGCTTGACCTCGGGCACCAGTTCCTTGAGACGCTTGGCCAGCGGCCCCAAATCGGCGACCCGCGGGCAGACGTAGAAGCTCTGACCGCCACGGAAACGCTCGCGCATGATCGCCTCGCGCACGGGTCAAACGGCAGGACGAAGGTGCGCACGGCTAGGCGGTCGACCGGCGGCGTCGCGATGATGCTCATTTCCTTGACCCCGGTCAGGGCCAATTGCAGGGTCCGCGGGATTGGCGTCGCCGTCAGGGTCAGGACATGAACGTCGGCCTTCAGTTTTTTCAGTTGTTCCTTATGGGTGACGCCGAAATGCTGTTCCTCATCGACGATGAGCAGCGCCAAATCGCGAAAGCCGACATCCTTGGCCAGCAGCGCGTGGGTGCCGATGACGATATCGACGGTCCCCGCCTGCATGCCCTTTTTGACGGCATCGACATTTTTCGCGGTGACCAGACGCGAGATCTGTTCGACGCGGACGGGAAAATCCTTGAAGCGTTCATGGAAGTTCTGGAAATGCTGGCGACACAGAAGCGTCGTCGGCACGACCACGGCGACCTGTTTGCCGCTCATCGCGGTGACGAAGGCGGCGCGCAAGGCGACTTCCGTCTTGCCGAAGCCGACATCGCCGCAAATCAGCCGGTCGGCGGCGTTGCCGCTGGATAAATCGCCGAGAACGTCTTCGATGGCGGCGCGCTGGTCGTCGGTTTCCTCATAAGGGAAACGGGCGGCAAATTCATCGTAGAGCCCTTCGTCCGGGTTGATCCGGGCGGCGCTCAGCAAGGTGCGAGCGGCGGCGACCTTGATCAAGTCCTCGGCCATGCCCTTGATGCGCTCTTTCATCCGCGCCTTGCGGGCCTGCCATCCGGCACCGCCGAGCCTGTCCAACTGGCCTCCGGCGGATTCCGAGCCATAGCGCGAGATCAGTTCGATGTTCTCGACCGGCAGGAACAGCTTGTCACCGCCGTCGTAGAGCAGCCGCAGGCAATCGTGCGGGGCACCCGATACATTGATCGCCTCAAGCCCGTCATAGCGGGCGATACCGTGCTCGACATGGACCACCAGATCACCGGCATGCAGGCTGGAGGCCTCGGCGATGAAGTTTTCCGGCTTGATTTTGCGTTTCGCCGCGTGGCTCAGGCGGTCGCCGAGGATATCCTGTTCGCCGATAATGCAAAGATCGTCGGTGACGAAACCTTGATCGACGCCGACCACGCCGAGGGCCACCGCCTGCGGGCTTAAGGCTTGCGCCTGTTGCCAATTATCGACACGGGCCAGGCCGCCGATGCCGTGCTCGCGCATGACCGTTTCCAGGCGCTCCAGCGAACCGCGGGTGATACCGGTCAGCAGCACCCGGCGTCCTTGCTTATGCTGATAGGCCAGATGCTCGGCCAAAACGTCGAAAACATTCAATTCCGTGCTGAGCCGGGCTTCGGCGAAGTCGCGACCGGCCTTGCAGCCCATATGGACGCGCCGGACGCCGTCTTCGCCTGTGCTTTCGGGGGCGGTAAAAGGCGACAGCCGACAAACCGGGTGGTTGGCCAATTGCTTGTCCCAACCGGCGTGGTCGAGAAACAGCGTGTCGGGCGGCACCGGCAGGTAGGGAACGCCGTCGGGATTCTTGCCATCGGCGATAACCTTGCGGGCAATGTAATATTCGCCGACAAGGTCCAACCGCGCGTCGAGGGCTTGCTGCCATTGGTAATCGAGCAGCACCGGGGCCCCCGGCACGTAGTCGAGCAGGGTTTCCATCTTCTCGTGGAACAGCGGCAACCAATGTTCCATGCCGATATGACGGTGACCGGCGGAAACCGCCTCGTACAAGGGATCGTTGCTACCGGCGGTGCCGAAAAGGCCGCGATAGCCCGAACGAAACAGCGATTGCGCCGCCTCGCTTAAAGGAACCTCGCTGATCGGCCTGATGACGAACTGGTCCTGCTTGCCAACGGTCCGCTGGTCGATGGGGTCGAAGGTCCGGATGCTATCGAGCTCGTCGCCGAAGAAATCAAGGCGCAAGCCATGCTCACCACCCGATGGGAAGACATCGACGATACCGCCGCGGACGGCGAATTCACCGGCTTCCATGACCGTTTCGGAGCGCCCGTAGCCGTTGGCGACAAGAAACGCGATCAAGGCGTCAGGGGCAAGCTGGTCGCCACTGCGGGCGCTCAATGTCGCCCCGGCAAAGGCGTCGCGCGGCACGACCCGCTGCAAAAGCGCCGAAACAGTGGTCAACAAGGCGCGCGGACCGGTATTTTCCTCGAGCAAGCGGCTGAGGCTGTCGATGCGCTGGCCGACGATGGTGCTGTTCGGGGATGATCTGTCGTAAGGCAGGCAATCCCAGGCCGGAAACTCAAGGCGCTCGATATCCGGGGCGAAGAAGGCCAGGGCCTCGGCCATACGGGCCAGATGGATGTCGTCACGGGCGACGAAAACACCGGTATTGGCACCCGAACCGATGACCTCGGCGAGAATCAAGGCGTCGAAGCCGCCGGGTGCGCCGGAGACCTCGAGAAGGCCGGGGGCGGACAGAATTTTTTGAATCTTTTGCAAGCACTTACGCCGTTTTGTTGAATCTTTGAATCAAAGTCATCAGAGCGTTATCGAAAGCCTCTGGCAACGGCGTTTTGCCGATAATCCAGTTCATCACATCGATATCGTTCTGTTGCATCAGGTTATCCAGTTGATCGAGTTGCTGGGTGCTCAATTCGGCAATGTAGCGATCGGCAAAACGCCCGAGCAGGATGTCGTTTTCCTTCATGCCGCAGTGATGACTGCGGAACAGCAGTTGTTTGCGTCTGGGCTCCACTTTTGGCACTCCTATAATTTGCCACTGGGGTATAGTCGTTTAATCATCAGATGTCAGCCAGTTAGAAACATATGCGCCCTGAAATTCTTTATCCCCCGTTCGAATCGGTGACCAGCCTTAAGGGCATCGGTCCGCGTATCGCCACGGGCCTGGAAAACCTGTGCGGGCCGCGCATTGTCGATCTTTACTGGCATCTGCCCAGCAGCCTGATCGACCGGCGCTACGCGCCCAGCGTCGCCGATGCCCTGCCCGGACGGGTCGCGACCTTGACGGTAAGCGTCGATAAACACATCAAACCGGCCAATAAGCGGCTGCCCTACAAGATCATAACATCGGACGACACCGGCACTCTGGTCCTGGTTTTCTTCCATGCCCATGCGGAGGTAGGTCTCTTTTCTTCTTCTATGATCG
>CBFDEA010000213.1:0-4457 GCA_965603695.1 uncultured Rhodospirillaceae bacterium
AAAAGAAAATGACATATAATCACCCCAATTTCTGATTCGAAGAAAAGCATTAAGAAATATTAGTTTAGATCATTCGCAGGCCAATGATTAACGAATGTATCCCAAACAGTTATACACACTAAGAATTATTTTTTCTAGAATGCCGGGCAGTGAGGGGATGGCGCTGATGGATTTTCCAGGCAAAAAATTTCTGGATTACGGTGACAGTTTGCCAAACTTGAAGAAGTCCATAATGAGTAAACGAATTCCTTGAATTCCGTGGACACCACTTACAATTTGACTTTTTCCCTAATTCAGAATATATTCCTGCTGTTCTTTTTCATTGTGAATAGGCTTTCAGCATCCTTTTGAGTCGATCAAACTCCATTGGTTTGTGGCCGCAAGGTGGGAAGGTTTTCCCGCATGGTGAAATGGCTTCGTTTCTTAATATTTTTTATGGTGTTTTTTTTGCTGATGAAAAACGGCTGTTTTCTGCGGTTTTGAAATTTTCGTGGCGGGGGAAGTGGCTGATTTCAGAGTTATGGCAAGTTTGCTTTGGCGATTTTTTGGTGCGCAAAACTCAAGAACTGGATTCCCGCCTACGCGGGAATGACGAAAAGCGAGTGCCGGAATGCCGAAAAGCGGGTGAAGGATTTGGCTCCTCTCACCATTTGAAACCTGACTTCCAGAGGCCCAGCCAAGCGAACGGAGTGAGCGCCCGGCACTTGAAGGGCTTGAACACTAATGCGCGGAGCGTGGGGCAATACTCTTAAAGACAGCTTGTTTCTTCCTACAAGCCTGCGACTGCAGGCCGCCGCTTATGCGGCGAGCCAAGGGTCACAGACCCGCCCGGCGCTTGAGGGGCTTGTACCTTAACCCCCCTAAATCTTTAGCCTTCCGCGTTCTTGGCGGCGATGCGGGCGTCGACGACCGCGACGGCGCTCATGTTGACGATGCCGCGCACGGTGATTGACGGGGTCAGGATGTGCACCGGTTTGGCGGCGCCGAGCAGGATCGGGCCGATGGAGATGCCCTTGCCCAAGGCCTTGACCAGATTGAAGGCCGAATTGGCGGCGTCCAGGGTCGGGAAGATCAGCAGGTTGGCCTGACCGGAAAGCCGGGTGTTGGGGAAAATACGCTTGCGCAATTCCTCGTTCAGGGCGGTGTCGGCATGCATCTCGCCCTCGACCTCTAGGTCGGGGAAGGTTTCCCTGAGTAATCTGGTCGCCTCGGCCATTTTGCGGGCCGAAGTGGAATTGCCGGACCCGAAATTGGAGTGCGACAACAGCGCCACCTTCGGCACTTCGCCGAAGCGGCGCACGGCGTCGCTGGCCATCGTCGTCATTTCCACCAGCTCATCGACGTTGGGGTTCTGCGTGATGTGGGTATCGCAGAAAAAGAACGTCCCCGACGGAAGTAGCAGCGTACTGAGCGCCGAGACATCCCTGACCCCTTCGGCCAGCCCGAGGACATCGAGGATATATTTCAAATGCCAGGCGTACTGGCCATAGGTGCCGCAGAGCATGGTATCGGCCTCGCCCCGATAAACCATCAGGGCGGCGATGACGGTGGCATTGGTGCGCACGATGGTCCGCGCGGCGTCCGGTGAGAAACACCTTTGCGTTCCATGATCTTGTGGTAGGTCCGCCAGTAATCTTCGTAACGCGGATCGTCTTCGGGATTGCAAAGGTCGTAATCCCGATCGATCTTCAGCCGGAGGCCGAGTTTCTCGACCCGGCTTTCGATCACATCGGGCCTGCCGATCAGGATCGGCCGGGCCAGGCCCTCGTCGACGACGACCTGAACGGCGCGCAGCACGCGGCGGCTTTCGCCTTCCGTATAGACCAGACGCTTGGGGTGCCGCTTGGCCCGCTCGAAAATCGGTTTCATCAACATGCCGGAGCGGAAGACGAAACGGTTGAGCTGCTCAAGGTAGGCGGTGAAATCTTCTATGGGCCGGGTCGCGACGCCACTGTCCATAGCCGCCTTGGCGACGGCCGGGGCGATTTCGACGATCAGGCGTGGGTCGAAGGGTTTGGGGATCAGGTATTCCGGGCCGAACATCAGGTCCTCGCCGCGGTAGGCGCTGGCCACCACTTCCGAGGATTCGGCCATGGCCAGATTGGCAATGGCCTTGACGCAGGCGATCTTCATTTCCTCGTTGATGGTCGTCGCCCCGACATCCAGGGCGCCGCGAAAGATGAACGGGAAGCACAGCACGTTGTTGACCTGGTTGGGATAATCCGAGCGCCCGGTGGCGATGACGGCGTCGGACCTGACGGCCTTGACAGCATCGGGGGTGATTTCCGGCTCCGGGTTGGCCAGGGCCATGATGATCGGCCGTTCGGCCATGCGCCCGACCATGTCCTTGGTCAACACGCCCGGTGCCGACAGTCCCAAAAAGATGTCGGCACCGTCGATAACGTCGTCCAGGGTCCGGGCTTGGGTGTCGATGGCATAGCGTTCTTTCTGCGGGTCCATTTCTTCGGCCCGGCCCTGGTAAACGACGCCGATGCGGTCGACCAGGGTGATGTTTTGCGGCTTCAAACCCATCGAGACGAGCAAGTCGAGGCAGGCGATTCCGGCAGCCCCGCCACCGGTCGAAACCATTTTGACGTCGGCGAATTTCTTACCGACGACGCGCAGGCCATTGAAGATGGCGGCCCCCGAAACAATGGCGGTACCGTGCTGATCGTCGTGAAAGACCGGGATGCCCATGCGTTTGCGCAGTTCGCGCTCGACGGTGAAACATTCCGGTGCTTTGATATCCTCCAGATTGATGGCCCCGAAGGTCGGCTCCAGGCTGGCGATGATCTCGATCATCTTTTCCGGGTCGGTCTCGAAGACATCGATACCGGCGAATTTCTTGAACAGGACCGCCTTGCCCTCCATCACCGGCTTGGAAGCCAGCGGGCCGATAGAGCCAAGCCCGAGCACGGCGGTGCCGTTGGTGATGACGCCGACAAGATTGCCGCGCGCGGTATATTTCGACGCATTGGCCGGATCATCGACGATTTCCCGACACGCAGCCGCCACCCCCGGCGAATAGGCAAGGGCCAGATCGCGCTGGGTCGCAAGCGGCTTGGTTGCGACGACCTCGAGCTTTCCCGGTTTGGGAAACTGGTGATAGTTGAGGGCGGCTTCATCGTGTGAATCGGTCATGCGTCAGTTCCATATTTTTGATCTCAACCATTGTCGCCCGAATCGACGCCTTGGGGTGAAAAAAATACCATATCACCGGCGTCCGGATAAGTTTCATCAGAAGACTCCATATTATCGCCATCTGGGCCTATATTATTATCTATTGAATTGGAAACCGGAGAAACGCCCAGGAGAACCACCATGAGCAAGCTCATAAAAATATTTTCCGCCATCGGTGTCTTATTGATCGCCCTGATCGTTGCCGGGGTCGCCATTATCAAATCCGTCGATTTCAATCAGTACAAGGGGATGATCGCCGAACAGGCCAAGGCCGCGACCGGCCGCGATTTGACCATTGCCGGCGATCTCGATCTTGCGATTTCGCTGACCCCCAGCATAAAAGTCGACGGGGTGACCTTCGCCAACGCGCCCTGGGGTTCCAGTCCGAATATGGTTTCGGTCAAGCACTTCGCCGCCGAAATGTCGCTTTTGCCGCTTCTGTCGGGTGAAATTAAAATCAACCAGGTGATCCTGGAAGGCGTTGAACTGCTCGCCGAAAAGGATAAATCCGGCAGGGCCAACTGGGATTTCGGCAGCCCCACAGTCACGCCCGAAGCCACCCCGCAAACCACCAGTGAAGGCGGCGATGTGGTCCTTCCCGTCGTCAACGCGGTCAGCCTGAAAGACGTCACCGTAACCTACAAAGACGCGCAGGCGGGCCAGCAGTACGCCTTAAAACTCGACACGGTCGATCTGAAATCCGGTGGTTTGAGCGCCCCCCTCGACCTGATGGTCAAGGGTAACGTCAACAATCAGGCGTTCAGCGTTGGCGGTCAATTGAGTTCCATCGGGGCCATCGGCGGCGGCGGCATGTTCCCAGTCAAGCTCGATATTGCCGCCCTTAAAGTCAATATCGGCATCGACGGCAAACTCGGCGCCCCCGACGGCAAGCCCATGGCCGATCTCAAACTCAGCCTGAATGGCGGCTCGCTGGCTGAAACCCTGGCCGCGGCGGCGATGCTGGAGCCCAGCCTTAAGGACATGGAGCTGCCGATAAAAGGTGCCTTCAAAGTAAGCTCCCTGATGAAAGTCGATGGGCCGACGAAAATCTCACTGGGCGACCTTGATGTTTCGGTAGGCCCGCTGGCCCTTAAAGGGCGCGTCGCCGCCGACCTGGGCGGCACCCGCCCTGCCCTCGATGTGGCGCTGAAAACCGATACCCTTAACCTCGATGAATTGCTGCCTAAAACGGATACCCCGGCGGCCCCTGCGAAAGCCAACACCGGACGGGTTTTCCCGGCCGACCCGTTGCCCCTTGATGGCCTTAAAGCGGTCGA
>CBFDEA010000214.1:0-4445 GCA_965603695.1 uncultured Rhodospirillaceae bacterium
GGGCATTTATCTGCAAAGAGTTGGGCCGTCAGAGCCAATCAAGGGTCGCCCTGGCCGCCCTGGCCATGGCCGACGACGCCTGATGGCCCTGCATATTATCAAGTTGAGCGTCGGCGTCGAAGATGTTGCGCATCTCGGGCAATTGCAGAAAGCGCGGCTGAAAAATGAAGGGCTTTTGGCTCACGTCACCCGCAATACCCCCAAGCAAGCCGAACAAATTCTCGACGGCGGGTCAATCTACTGGGTGATCAAGCGGTTTATTCGCGTTCGTCAGCGCATCATCGGCATTGAAAGGGGCATCAATTCCGAAGGAAAACCATCCTGCGCCCTGATTCTCGATCCCACACTCGTCAGTACAGAACTCAAGGAATTCAGGGCTTTTCAGGGCTGGCGGTATTTCAAACAAGAAGACGCTCCGGCGGACTTGAACAGGCGGAGCAAGCCCGGCGAAATGTCTGAAACACTGCCCGCAGGTTTGGCGGCGGAGCTTAAATCTTTAGGGCTTATCTAATCGGCATCCCATTATAGTTGAGGCCGGGCAGTTGATCGCAGTATACTCCAGATACCAAGCTGCAAATCGGTGTAGTTTGATCTAAGGGTCTTAAATGACGGTGTTTGATGCCAGCGGAATCAATGTTCTGATTGTCGAAGACAATCTGCATTTTCGCACCCTTATTCGGACAATTTTACAGACCGTCGGCTTCGAAAATGTTGAAGAAGCCCGTGATGGCGCCGAGGCCTTCGAGGTGCTTTCCAGTTTTGATGCGGATCTGGCTATCATCGATTGGAAAATGGATGGCCAGGACGGTTTGGAATGCGTTCGCCGTATTCGTACCGATGAGGATAGCCCCAATAGATTCCTGCCGATTATCATGGTCACCGGCTATACCGAAGATAGCTTGGCCATGGCCGCGCGCGATGTCGGGGTCAACGATTTTCTGGGTAAGCCAATATCTGCAAAATCACTGATGGCGCGGATTATTTCTGTGTTTGAAGATAAAAGGGATTTTATCGAATCGGCAGAGTACTTCGGCCCGGACCGGCGCCGCAGAGCCCTGGAATTCATGGGTGCGGAACGCCGTAAGACGGGCTCTGCAAAGACATAATTAACGAATTTATTGTAACAAAGCATAAGCTCTTTAAACTTTCCTCACGGCAGATTAAGTTATGTGAGGAATAAAAGTAGGACAGGCCATGAGCGACGACAACACAGTCAATGTAATTAAGCCACCCGATACCTTGTCGGGGAAGGTGTCCAAGGGTGGCCCCGGCGCCGTCGATCTGGCTGCAATCGAACGGGCGGAATCTGTCATCGCCAGCATGGCTGGCGACTATCTTTCCTGGGTCGAAGACGACCTGCTCAAAATTGCCAAGGCGCAAAAGAATTTGAAGGAAAACCGAGGCGACGCCGAACACCTCATTGACAGGATTTTCCAGATCGCCCACGACATGAAAGGCCAGGGTGGTAGCTTCGGCTATGATCTGATGACCATTCTGGGTAACGACCTGTGCCGTTTTCTCGAAGACAAGAAGACCGCCAGCGATATCGATGTCGAGGTCATCGACCTTTATATCAACACCATGCAAATCGTTATTTCCAAACGCATGAGCGGCGATGGCGGCCCCGAAGGCAATCAGGTCCTAACCGGCCTGGCCGCAGTCGTCGCCAAGATTACAGCTTAAGTCAGGCGTTTGGCGTCAGCTTGGCGTCAGGGATTTTTGGAAATTTTCGAGCCAGGTCAGCCGTGATTCGAGCAGGCTGATGTCGTGGTCTAGCCAGCCGACCAGATAGCCTTCGTCGTGCAAGTGATGTTGGCGCAAGTCGTCGAGGCGGGCCAGTTCGTTGTCGGTAACTTCTATCAACAGTTCCGCCTGGATGCCCCGCTCGGCTTTATCAAGCAAGTGCAGGAAACGGAATTTCAGGGCGACCACCAGCTTGCTGATTTCCGTCGCCGCCGGGCGGACATTGGCTGTCAGCAAAGTTTTTAGCTCGCTCCGGCCGTCTTCGGTAATGATCAGTTCGGCGTCGTCTTCCGTACCGCTGCCATCGTGCGCCTCGACCAGGCCCTCATATTTTAACAGCTCGATAGAGACGCCCATGACGTCAATGGACGGTCCGGTAATGCGGCTGATGAAGTGGCGGATGGAATTGGCCAGCGCACTGTAACGGGTCGGCCCAAGGGCCAATGTCCCTAAGGCGCAAAGCCGAACCGCTTCTTTTGGTGTCAGTGTGTTATCGGCAAACATACCGCAAATCCTTCAGCTCGCAGATTCTGAATCATACGCCTGATGAGCCCAAGTGTCTATCAATGGCGATATGGGGTTTCAGGCGGCCTGCTTCAATCCCAACCTGTTCCAGACTTCGCGAATGCTCTCGACAAGGTGATCCATGTCGGCATCGGAATGCAAGGGGGTCGGGGTGAAGCGCAGGCGTTCGGTGCCACGTGCGACGGTCGGGTAATTGATCGGCTGAACGTAGATATTATGTTTGTAGAGCAGGTCGTCACTGGCCTGCTTGCACAGGCTGGCATCGCCGACCAGCACCGGCACGATGTGGCTGACCGATGGCATCACCGGGATGCCGATATCGAGCAGCCGCTTCTTGAGCGTTGCGGCACGTTCCTGATGGCGCACACGAAGCTCGTTGTGCTCCTTCAAATGTTTGATCGAGGCCATTGCCGCGGCGGCGACGCCGGGCGGCATTGATGAGGAAAAGATAAAGCCCGAACCGTAGGAGCGGACAAAATCACACATGGCGGCGGAACCGGCTATGTAGCCGCCGATGACGCCAAAGGCCTTGGCCAGCGTCCCCTGGATTATGGTGATGCGGTCCATCAGGCCTTCGCGTTCGGCAACGCCGCCACCACGCTGGCCATACATGCCGACCGCGTGCACTTCGTCAAGGAAGGTCATGGCGTGGTGCTTTTCGGCGACCTCGCAAATTTCCTTGATCGGCGCGATATCGCCATCCATGGAATAGACGGACTCGAAGGCCACCAATTTCGGTGTCGCCGGGGCGTATTGGCTGAGGAAACGGTCGAGATCTTCGACATCGTTGTGCTTGAAGATTTTCTTCTCGGCCCGGGAATGACGGATGCCTTCGATCATCGAGTTATGGTTATGGGCGTCGGAGACGATGACGCAGCCGGGAATAAGGGCACCCAGAGTGCTCAATGCCGTCATGTTGGCCATCCAGCCGGAACCGAACAGCAGTGCGGCCTCTTTTTTGTGCAAGTCGGCCAGTTCGCGTTCAAGCAGGACATGATAGTGATTGGTGCCGGAAATATTTCTGGTTCCACCGGCACCGGCACCGCACTTGTCGATGGCCTCGTGCATGGCGGTCAGGGTCGCGGGATTTTGCCCCATGCCCATATAATCGTTGGAACACCAGACGGTGATCTCGTGAATGGAACCATCGGGGCGATGGTTTAAGGCTTTCGGAAAGTCACCCGCCTTGCGCTCCAAATCGGCGAAAACACGGTAGCGCCCTTCCGTTTTAAGGTCGGCGATGTTTTCGCAAAAGAAACTCTCGTAATCCATTCAATAAACCTCCCAGGTCTGAGCCAATTATCCAAGGCTTGGCCGCATCATACGTGATCATCTTATATGACTGCAAGCTGCCCAATAGGGGGGCACGTCACGCAAGTCCATTAACAGTCCTTGAGACACCTCCCTAGTTATCTGTTATTAAAAGAAAAAAACATCTTTTGGCATGACCTTTATCAAGGATTTGCCGGTCATATTGGGTTAGTCTAACGGCATATAAAATATCCCGGAAAGAACCCTTCGTTAAGCTTTGTTGATAGCTTTATCCATACTTCAAAGTTTTGAAAAATAACAATAATTTTAGTTTTATCCATATTATTTAAATGTTATCCAAAGAAATACCCACAGGAGGACGCATCATGTTGAAAAATATCCTAATCCACCTCGATAAATCAAAGCAGAGCGTCTCTCGATTGCACAGCGCGATTGCCCTGGCCAGCCGACATGGCGCGCATTTAACGGCAATGTACGTGGTCTCTCATCCGCAAATCCCCTCTTACATTGAGGCCCAGATCGGCGGAGATTTTATGGCCGTCCAGATCAGGGCCGCCAGGGGCGAAGGGCAGGCGGTTCTCGATGATTTTGAGAAACGGGCCGCAGGCGAAGGCCTGCAATTCGAGTCTCGTTTGGTTGAGGGAATGCTTGATGAGTGCCTGATTGAACAGGGGCGTTATTTCGACCTGATTGTGGTCGGTCAGTACGACCCTGATGATTCAGGGCTCTATGCCGTGGACAATATGCCTGACCGCCTGATTATGTCTGTCGGCAGGCCGGTCCTGGTTGTTCCCTACGCCGGAAGCTTTCCCGTTGTCGGTGACAATGTCATTGTTTCCTGGGATGGCTCCAGGCAGGCGACCCGGGCCGTAAACGACGCCATTGTCATTCTCGAGGGTGCGCAA
>CBFDEA010000215.1:0-4442 GCA_965603695.1 uncultured Rhodospirillaceae bacterium
CGCCGTAATCACGCAGTTCACTACCGGCGGGCACTTCCTGACCGAGCTTGTGGCGGACCCGGTCGGACAGGCTGGTTGGCTGTGGCTCGCGGATCAGAACAATGACTCCGCGGCCTTCTCTGGCAATCATTTCCATGGCCCGGTGCAAATCACCGGCTTTGCCTGAGGTGGTATCGGCGAGCACATCGTCGAGGACGCTCAGTGCGTGCATGCGCACCGGCACCGGTTGGCCGTCGTCGATGTCACCCTTGATCAGGGCAATATGTTCGGCATAGGCGATATTATTGACATAGACTGCCATTTTGAATTCGCCGCCGTAATTACTGGTGAACGAGGTCTCGAGCGTGCGTTCAATCAGCCGGTCGTTTTTCAGGCGGTAGGCGATCAGATCGGCGATGGTGCCGATTTTCAAATTATGGTGCTGGGCGAATTTCACCAGATCGGGCATCCGCGCCATGGTCCCGTCTTCGTTCATGATTTCGCAAATCACGCCGGATGGATTAAGCCCTGCCAGCCTCGAGACATCGACGGCGGCTTCGGTGTGTCCGGCACGGACAAGGACGCCACCAGCCCGGGCTTCCAGCGGAAAAACATGGCCGGGGCTGGCGATATCGGCGATCCCCTTGGTCGGGTCAATGGCGACGGCGACGGTGCGGGCCCGGTCGGAAGCGGAAATGCCGGTGGTCACCCCTTCGCGGGCCTCGATTGAAACCGTAAAGGCGGTTTGATGGCGCGAATCGTTATGGCGCGGCATGGCAGGCAATTTCAGTTCGGCAATGCGCTCCGGCGTCAGGGTCAGGCAAATCAGGCCACGCCCGTATTTGGCCATGAAGTTGATTGCTTCGGGCGTCGCCATCTGGGCCGGAATGACCAGATCGCCTTCATTCTCGCGCTCCTCATCATCGACCAGGATGAACATCCTGCCGTTGCGGGCATCTTCAATAATTTCTTCGGCGGACGATAAATTCTTTGAGTGGGGCACGATTTTGCCTAATCCTTGGTTTATGCAAGCCTGTTTAAGGCCGCTCGATTTCGAGAAGTCGCGCAACATAGCGCGCCAGCATATCAATTTCCACATTGACGACGTCGCCCGGCGAAATATTACCCAACGTGGTTTCTGCCTGCGTATGGGCGATCAGGTTGACGCCGAAGGTGTCGTCATCGACTTCGTTGACGGTCAGCGAGACGCCGTCCAGGGTGACGGACCCTTTGGGCGCTATAAAGCCCTTCAATTCGTTGCTTATTTTAAAGCTGAGACGAAGGGAATCCCCCTCCTCTGTCCGGCCTGTGACGATGGCCGTTCCATCGACATGGCCGGAAACCACATGGCCGCCCATCTCATCGCCGGCCTTAAGGGCCCGCTCGAGATTGACTTTTGTGCCTTCCTTCCACGACCCCAGGACGGTTTTCGAGAGGCTTTCTGCCGACACATCGACGCCAAACCAGTCGTCAGTGCGCTCAACGACCGTCATACAGGCCCCACTGCAGCAGATGGAAGCACCGATATCGATTGAAGCGACATCGAAGGCGGTGCTGATTTCAATGCGGGTGTCGCCATTTTTAGAGACTCTGCGGACAGTCCCTACGTCGGTGATGATGCCTGTAAACATGATTTTTTAGTGGTCACTCTTACGTTCGTAAGTTTCAAAAATGTCTTCACCGCAAATCCTTAAACCCGTGCGGTGAAATGACGAGGCGTCTTGGAGGCTTTCTATACCATATGGCGCGACGGAGGGAACACCATCACCGCCAATAAGTTTGCCCGCGTGAAACCAGGCTAACCTGTCTATCAGTCCGGCGTGCATAAAAGCACCTGCCAGTTTGCCGCCGCCCTCGATCAAAACACGGGTTATCCCCTCCGCTCCCAAGGCCGCAGCCATGGCGTCAGGGTCCAGATGACCAGAAACAGAGGCCGCGATCTCGATCACTTTGACGCCCTTTTCCCTCAATTCCTTTACTTTATTCTTATCGGTCTTTGCCGTCGCCAGAATGATTGTTGGCGATTCCCTGACGCTTTCGATAAGCGGGCTCGAGAGCGGTAATTTCAGGGTACTATCGGCGACAACCCGGACCGGCGAGAACCCTGCCATGCCCGGCAGGCGACAGGTCAGTGATGGATTGTCGGCAAGAGCGGTGCCAATGCCGACCAAAATGGCGTCATGGCGGGCCCGCAACATGTGGCCCATGGCCCGCGCCTCGGTCCCGGTGATCCATTTGCTGTCACCGGTACGGGTGGCAATGCGACCGTCCAGGCTGGTCGCCGATTTGAGCGTGAACAACGGCCTGGCCTCGGCTTGCAGCATCATAAACCCGGCGTTCAAGGCAATCGCCTCGGCTGCAAGGACGTCTTCGATAACAGCAAGTCCTGCGGCTTTCAGGCGCTGCACACCTTTGCCCGCGACTCTTGGGTCTGGGTCTTTACAGGCGATGACGACGCGCTTGATACCGGCCTCGATCAGGGCCACCGAGCATGGTGGTGTCTTGCCTCGGTGGTCGCAGGGCTCGAGGCTGACATAGGCCGTCGAACCCCGGCACTTATCCCCGGCGCGGCGGATCGCTTCTGTTTCGGCGTGGGGGCGGCCACCGGGTTGGGTCCAGCCGCGACCGACAACGCCGCCGTCAGGGCCGACAATGACGCAACCAACGGCGGGATTGGGCGCAACCAGCCCAAGGCCGCGGCCAGCCAAAGTCAAGGCCGTGCGCATATGGCCCGTATCGATGTTTGGAGTGCTCATCAGAGGCTCCCGGTGTCTTTTACCCGTCGGCTTAGTCTTCGTCGCTCAGTTCACCGATAAATTCTTCGAAGTCCTTGGCCTCGCGGAAATTACGATAGACGGAGGCGAACCGCACGTAGGCGACCTGGTCCAGGTCATGCAAGTTATCCATAATCATCTCGCCGACAACCTTGGTGGGAATTTCATTTTCGCCGAGGGTTTCCAGGCGGCGCTGGATACCGTTAACCACCCGTTCAATTCTTTCATTATCGACCGGCCGCTTGCGCAGGGCGATTCCCAGGGAGCGCATGACCTTGTCGCGGTCGAATGGGGCTTTGTCACCATTCTTCTTAACGACGGTCAACTCACGCAACTGGACCCGTTCGAACGTGGTGAAGCGGGAGCCACAGGACGGGCAATAACGGCGCCTGCGAATGGTCGCGTTTTCTTCTGTCGGACGGCTGTCTTTTACCTGGGTGTCGTCACTACCGCAAAATGGACATCGCATGGGATAATCTCCTTTAAATGTCCCGGTAAATCGGGAAGTTTTGGCAAAGTTTGAGGACTTTTTCGGCCGCCGCCGCCTCGACTGCTGAATTATCGTTGGAAGTCGAAGCGAGGCCATCAAGAACATCGCCGATCAGATTGCCAATCTGGCGGAATTCATCGGCACCGAAACCGCGGGTGGTACCGGCCGGAGTGCCTAGGCGAATGCCCGAGGTAACCGTTGGTTTTTCCGGGTCGAACGGGATGCCATTTTTGTTACAGGTCATGCGGGCCAGCTCCAAACTGTGCTCGGCGTCACGCCCGTTCAGCCCTTTCGGCCTGAGATCAACCAGCATCAGGTGGGTGTCGGTGCCACCGGAAACGATATCGAGACCACGCTCGACAAGGGTTTCTGCCAGAACCCGGGCGTTTTCAACGACGGCTTTTGAGTAGTCAATGAACTCTGGGCGCAGGGCTTCGCCAAAGGCGACCGCCTTGGCGGCGATTGTATGCATTAGTGGGCCACCCTGAAGGCCCGGGAAGACTGCCGAATTGATCTTCTTGGCAATGGCTTCATCGTTGGTCAGGACCATGCCGCCACGCGGGCCGCGCAGGGTTTTATGGGTGGTCGTGGTGACAACGTCGGCGATGCCGATGGGGGTGGGATGAATACCCGTTGCGACGAGGCCAGCAAAATGCGCCATATCGACCAACATCATGGCCCCGACCTCGTCGGAAATGGCCCGGAAGCGGGCGAAATCCAGAGTCCTGGGATAAGCCGATCCGCCGACGATAATCAGTTTTGGCTTGTGCTCCCTGGCCAGTTTCTCGACTTCATCGAAATCGACCTGGGCGTCTTCACGGCGCACACCGTATTGAATGGCGTTGAACCACTTGCCCGACTGGGATGGCGGTGCGCCGTGGGTCAAGTGACCGCCGGCGGCCAGGGACATTCCTAAAATGGTGTCACCGGGCTGCAACAAGGCCAGCATGACGGCACCGTTGGCCTGACATCCTGAATGCGGTTGGACATTGACATAATCACAGCCGAAAAGTTTTTTCGCCCGCTCAATGGCCAAGGTTTCGGCAACATCGACAAACTCGCAACCGCCATAATAGCGCCTGCCGGAATAGCCTTCGGCATACTTGTTGGTCATGACAGAGCTTTGGGCTTCCATAACAGCCCTGGAAACGATGTTTTCCGACGCGATCAGTTCAATCTGATCTTGCTGGCGCGTCAAC
>CBFDEA010000216.1:0-4437 GCA_965603695.1 uncultured Rhodospirillaceae bacterium
ACGAGCTTGCCGTCCAGGTACAGGTCGTGGGGCCCCGGCATCAGGCCCTTCAACGCCCGGCCCACCCTTGCCCCATAAAGCGCCAGGCGGAAGATCGCAGGATTGGGAACGACGAAGGCCAGCAGCATTCTGAGTAGCCTGTCGCCGAGGGGCCGCCGGTAAGTTTCTTCCACATAAACGCGGGCATGGTCGATCAGGTGCATATAGTCGACGCCCGACGGGCAGGTGCTGGTGCACGACAGGCAGGTCAGGCAACGATCGAGATGCGTGACCACCTTGGCCGGTGCCGGTTTGGATTTTTCCAGCATGTCCTTGATCATATAGATGCGACCGCGCGGGCTGTCGTTCTCGTCGCCGAGCAAGACATAGGTCGGACAGGTCGCCGTGCAGAACCCGCAATGTACGCACTTGCGCAAAATATCGTTGGCGATGGCGATCGCCGGGTCTTTCATTTGTTCCGGGCTAAAGGCAGTTTCCATGATTACCCCATACGCCCCGGACAAAGGATGCCCTTGGGGTCGAAACTGATTTTAACGCGCTGCGCCAGTTCGGCCAGGGCTTGCACCTGTGGTTGGAAAACCGGAACCCGTGCGCGCACATCTGTCGCCGCCCGGATCAAGGTGGCATGACCGCCCGTCGCCTTGAGGGCATCGCGAATCTGCTGATGGCCGGCATCGACGCTGGCTTCTATGGCCAGCCAGATCAAACCACCGCCCCAATCGAAGAAGACGCGCCCGCCAAGTTCATCGGTAATCGTCCGGGCCACCCTGGCACCGTCCGCCGGTGGCACCGACAGTCGCCAGACTAGTTGCGTGCCGGAGACAAAATAATCGACGTCGCGGATTTCCCGCCATAGGGCCTGGGTGTTGCTGGAATGCAGCTCTTCGCATTGCCCGTACTGGGCCAGCAATTGCCGCAAGGCCCCGCTCCGATATTCTACCGATGGCCCCGGCCCTTCGATCCGCAAGGCACACAGGCCGCCGCCCGCGCCGCTGACGTATGACACCGCAGAACCCGCGGCGATGTCGGCAGGCAGATAAGCGGCACCGGAAATTTCGAAAGAACTATGCAGGGCCGCCGTCATGGCGGCGACGGCGGCCGCGCTGTCCTGCGGCATGACCAGCACGGTCCGTGATTTCTCAGGAACCGGCAGGACCTTGAAGGTGACATCGGTCATCACCGCCAGGGTACCGAAGGAACCGGCGAGCAATTTCGATAAATCAAAGCCGGTGACATTCTTGACCACCCGGCCACCCGACTTGAAGACCTCGGCGCGCCCACTGACCGCGTGAAAACCCAAAATATGATCGCGCGCGCTACCCGCCGAAATCCGCCGCGACCCGGCCAGATTGCAGGCGAAGACGCCGCCGATACTGCCGGCGCTTGGTCCCGATCCGAGAAGCGGCCCCAGATTGGGCGGCTCAAAGGCGAGGCGCTGGTTTTGTTCGCCGAGGGCTTGCTCGATATCGCGCATCGATGTCGCGCAGGCGGCGCTCATCACCAGTTCGCCGGGCTCATATAAATTAATGCCGCTCAGGGCCGATAGATCGAGGCCACTGTTGCCGCTCGCCGGGCGGCCAAAATCACGTTTCGTGGCGTGGCCGAAAACATCCAGGGTCTGCTCTGCGGCGAGGGCTTGCGTGATCGCTTCAAGAACCTGTTCGGGCGTCTCTGGTTTGAAAATTTCACTCATCGCCATTAAAACCTGGGTAAATCGGGGAAACGGGTCTTGCCGTCATGGACATGCAAACGGCCCAGTTCGGCGCAGCGGTGCAAGGTCGGGTAGACCTTGCCGGGATTGAGCAAGCCATCCGGGTCGAAGGCGCATTTGACCCGCTGCTGCTGATTGAGGTCGTCCTGGGTAAACATCACTTCCATCAGGTCGCGCTTTTCGACGCCGACGCCATGCTCGCCGGTCAGCACGCCGCCGACCTCGACACAAAGTCTGAGAATCTCGGCACCGAACTCTTCGGTTTTTTCAAGCTCGCCGGGGATGTTGGCATCATAAAGAATAAGCGGATGCAGGTTGCCATCACCGGCGTGAAAGACATTGGCCACACGCAAGCCGTATCTTTCCGACATTTCGGCCATGCGCGAGAGCACTTCGGGCAGGCGGGTGCGCGGGATGGTGCCGTCCATGCAATAATAATCCGGCGAGATGCGACCGATGGCGGGAAACGCCGCCTTGCGCCCGGCCCAGAAGGTAATGCGCTCTTCCTCGTTTTCGCTGATTCTCGAATACGTCGCCCCGGCCTGCTTGGCGATGGCATCGACCCGTTCGATAAGATAGGTGACCTCGGCCTCCGGTCCATCAAGTTCGATAATCAGCAGCGATTCGACATCCAGCGGATAACCGGCATGGACGAAGTCCTCGGCCGCCTGGGTCGCCAGCTTATCCATCATTTCCATGCCGCCGGGAATGATACCGGCACCAATGATCGCACCGACGCAATCACCGGCGGCCTCGTTGGAGGGGAAGCCGACCAGCACGGCGCGCGCCGTTTCCGGCTTTTTCAGGATGCGCACGGTGACTTCAGTGACGACGCCAAGCAGGCCTTCAGAACCGGTCATCAGGCCGAGAAGGTCATAGCCTTCGCTGTCGAAATGCTTGCCGCCCAGGCGGACGATCTCGCCGTCGATCATGACCACTTCGATCCCGAGCAGATTGTTGGTGGTCAGGCCATACTTCAGGCAATGCACGCCGCCTGCATTTTCCGCCACGTTGCCGCCAATCGAACAGGCGATCTGGCTTGAAGGATCGGGCGCGTAATAGAAGCCCCGGTTGGCGACGGCGTCGGTTATGGCCAGATTGGTAACGCCGGGCTGGCTGACGACGGCGCGATTGTCAAAATCCACATCGAGAATGCGATTGAACTTGCCAAGCCCCAGGGTGACCGCGTCGGCCAGCGGCAAGGCGCCGCCCGAAAGCGAAGTCCCGGCCCCGCGCGGCACCACCTTGATGCCTTCGGCGTAGCAATATTTAAGAACGGCGGCGACCTCTGCCGTGGTTTCGGGCAGGACCACGACCATCGGCAGTTGGCGATAGGCCGACAGGCCGTCACATTCATAGGCGCGGCGCTCGTCGGCGTCGGAAATGACGCGTTCGGCGGCGATAATCGCGGACAACGCGGCAATGATTTCAGCGCGTCGGGCTAGAATCCCGGAATCTGGTGTCGGCATTTTCATGTTGGTGCGCCCTGATTTCGTAAGCTACCCGTAAATCTAGGCTTTCAAGGGGCCATATAAAAGAAAAACCGCGCCTGTTGGCACGGTTTCCTGATTCTTTTTCACCATCCGGGCAAGCCCGAAAGTGGTCGCATCACAAGAGTCGCGAGACTTAGCCCTGACGCGCTTTGAAGCGGGGGTTCATCTTGTTGATGACGTAAACACGGCCCTTGCGGCGCACGATCCGGCAGTTTTTGTCGCGCAACTTGGCCGACTTAAGGGAATTTCTAACTTTCATAGCTCTCAAATCCTTTAATTAATCAAACCGCATTCACTTGATTGCGGTTCGATCGTTTTCTTTCATATCGCGCAACAACCTGTACTTCGGGTGCGCAAGGTTGCGGAAAATAGGCGGTCAGAAACGATCTGTCAATGCCCGCAGCCGCTGTTTTTTTACTTTTGCCTAAAACTTCGACTTGCGCTTTTGCGGTAGCTTGAAAGCGTGGAACTTAAAGACCTTGAGGCCGCCGCTGTCAATGGCCGAAAGCTGTCCCGCCCAATATTCGCATTCCTTGATCAGGTCGCCGGAAATTTCAATAAGTTCCGGCTTGGTGACAGTGGAAAGATATTTGAAAAAACCATTGAAGATTCCGGACCGGTAGCGCGCGGTGATATCCTCACACGGCCTGACATCCATGTTCTGGGTCTTCAGGAAAGACTGAATTGCCTCGGCCTTCCATAAATGCGGCGGCGTTGGTTCGGCTTCAAGCCAGTTTTCCACGGCCTTGCCGGGCGGCCCATCGCCAGCGATAACGAAATCGGTCATCAGTAACTCGCCATCGACCCGCAAGGCCGCAACCATGGCCGTGTACAGCTGTTCCTTGGCGGTGACCCGGTACAGGCTTTCCAGTGAAATGACGGTGTTGAAAGAGTTTTCCTTCAGTTTGACGTCTTCCATGTTGGCCCATGTCACCGGCGCACGCTTTTGCATGCCGGTCATTCTTGTCAGATTCTTGCCGAGAGCGGCCAGCTCTTCGTCGGCCTCATAGCCGGTAACCCAGACTCCGGTCTCATTGACCATCGCCCGGCCAACGCCGCCAAGACCGGCACCAAGCAGAAGCAGGCTCTTTTTTTCGGACAGGCTGAGCATTGGCACGCTGACCCGCAGGAATTCCGCACTGCTCGGACTGGTGCAGCCCTCGCCCCATAGTTTCTCGATCACGTTGAGGCGTTCGGGTGGCCAGACAGGTGCATCAGCGGCGGCATCGACTT
>CBFDEA010000217.1:0-4409 GCA_965603695.1 uncultured Rhodospirillaceae bacterium
TTGACATAGGCGACTACGCGCGTCTCGACTTTATCGACGCCGGGAATTTCCTTACCCCCTGGTAGCACAGCAAACAGGGCTCGCATGAAATCCAGATCTTCGGGAAAGTCCAGGGTCCAACGGTGGTCAAGCATGACGCCGCCGGGGCCGGTCAAGTTGGCTTTGCTGGCCTGCGGGTGTGCGCGGATGTAGAGCGAGACATGCTCGCGGTCCATGGTTTCCGTCGCCTCCGCCGCCGCTTTTTCAAGCCAGGCGACGGTTATGGCCTCGCAATCCAGGCCATGCGGCCATGATGGCGGAGTATTGTTAGCAGTGTAATCGGCGTTTTGTTGTGCGCGAAGACGCAGCACGTCGGCACAGACATCCGGCGCGATCATCGGGCAATCGCTGGTGACACGCAGAATAATATCCGCGTCCACCATGCGGGCTGCCTGCACATAGCGATCGAGCACATCTTGTTCCGAACCCCGGTAGACGACCGCGCCACATCGTGTCGCTTCCGCCGCGACAGGATCATTGATCGAGGATTCAGGGATCGCGCAACAGACCACATCGGCCCCATCGATGGCGTGACAGCGCTCCAGAACGTGGGCCAGAACGGTTTTCCCGGCCAGGTCCATCAGCACCTTTCCGGGAAGTCGGGAAGAACCCATGCGGGCCTGAACAATAACAGCGGTAGTGACCATGAAACGTTATGCTTTTTTCTTCAGGATGTCGGCCAATTCGGCGACGACACGCGTGACATCTTTCTGTCTCATATTCGCCGACAGAGGCAAGGATAAGCAACGCTCGTAATATCGCTCGGCACCGGGCAAGGAAAGCTCACCATAGAGGCCGCGGTAGTAAGGCTGGGTATGGACAGGAATATAATGCACTTGCGTGCCAATTCCGCGCTCTCGCAAGCGGCGCATAACGTCGGCCCTGGAAATGCCGGCTTCGGCAAAATCAATCAACACAATGTACAGATGCCAGGCAGCGGCACAATCTTCAGTCCGGCCCAGGGGTCTGACAACGGGATGAAGCGACGTTAGCGCCTGATCATAGGCGGCGACCATTGAGGACCGGGCATGGACGAAGTGATCAAGCTTTTCAAGCTGGCTGATGCCCAGCGCACAGTGAATGTCACTGGCTCGGTAATTGAACCCAAATTCCTGCATTTCATAGTACCAGGGATTGGCCTCGCCCCCGCTATCAATGGCCATGTCACGGTTCTGGAATTGATCGGCGTCATTGACCATTCCATGGCTGCGCAGGCTACGCAGACGCGCGGCCAAAGCGCCATCGTTCGTGGTGATCGCGCCGCCTTCGCCCATGGCGATGGTTTTGACCGGATGGAATGAGAAGCAGGCCATTTCCCCATACCGACAATCACCGGCACGTTCACTATTGCCCCGGCTTGTGCCGATGGCGTGACAAGCATCTTCGACAACTTTAATGCCGTGGGCGTCGGCAACCCCGCGAATTTCTTTCATGTCGGCCATCTGGCCGGCCAGATGAACCGGAAACACGGCGCTTATTGGACCGTCGGCCCGGGCAATAGCGGCGCTTAGTTGGGCCGCTCCCATCAAGCCGGTGTCCGGGTCAACATCGGCAAAGACCACGTCCGCACCGACATAACGCGCGGCGTTGGCGGTCGCGAGAAAAGTAATTGTCGGCACCACGACCTTGTCGCCGGGCCCGAGCCCCAATGCCAAGGCCGCCAGATGCAGCGCCGCAGTGCCGCTGGAGCAACTAACCGCGTGCGCGGCCCCGGTCGCCTTGGCCAGCGCTGCCTCGAAGGCGGCGACGGCCGGACCGGTTGTCAGAAAGTCACCCTGAAGGACGGTGCTGACTGACCTGACGTCATCGTCGTCAATGACCTGTCGGCCATAGGGTAAAAAAGGCGTATCCATATCTGGCGGCGGACTCTCTATTCAATCAAGCTGAAGATCAGGCATTGGTCTTGTCCATTAATTCGAGCAACACTTCGGGGCCCAACCATTCGTCGTTGGCATCGCTGGTATAAGAAAAACCATCGGCAACGGGTGTCCCGTGTGCCTGCATGATTTCGTCACCCACCCAGAAGTGATAGACCGGCATAATGACATAGCGATCACCAAGATCCGATGTGGTGCGTGAATCGTCTTCCGATATCATCACCTCATGCAATTTTTCACCCGGGCGGATCCCGACGGTACGTTGGGGCAAATCCGGGGCAATCGCAGTGGCGATATCCGTAATCGTCATGCTTGGGATTTTAGGCACGAATATTTCGCCACCCTTCATGATCTCCAGACAAGACAGAACAAAATTGACGCCTTGCTCCAGGGTGATCCAGAAGCGCGTCATGCGGGGGTCCGTTACGGGCAGGCTATCGGCCCCTTCACGAACCAGTTTTTCATACAAGGGAACAACACTGCCACGCGAACCAATGACGTTTCCATATCGCACGACAGAAAACCGGGTTCCCGTTTCGCCGCCCAGGTTATTGGCGGCGACAAAAATTTTATCCGATGCCAGTTTACTGGCCCCATACAAGTTGATGGGGTTGGCGGCTTTGTCCGTTGAAAGAGCGATCACTTGCTTGACGCCCGTGCGCAGCGCAGCGTGAACAATATTTTCAGCGCCAAGAACGTTGGTATGAATACATTCCATCGGATTATATTCAGCCGCTGGCACCTGCTTCAAGGCGGCGGCGTGGATCACAATATCAACGCTATGCATGGCCATCTCAAGACGATCCCGATCACGCACAGCGCCAATGACGTAACGCAAAGACGGGTGGTCGGAGACCTTGAATTCCGCCGCCATGTCACTTTGTTTCAATTCATCGCGAGAAAAGATAATTAATCGCGAGGGCGTATAGCGATTAAGAATTTCCCTTATGAAACCATGACCAAAGGATCCAGTACCCCCGGTTATCAGAATCGACTTTCCATCAAGGTTGGGAAAATTCTCGTCGAATGTTCGATACGGTACATTCGCTGTCATATTAACTTCCAATACTAATACTCATGCGGGTTGAATCAAAATCCGGGAACGCTACCGCAGTCCAGGTGAAATCCCCCCGGACTATTATTAGATAAAACGAGAAACCCCGGGCCTTCCGCCCAAACGTTTTCCATCAGATCGCGCACTGTCACTAGATGCTTTAAGCGCCGGGTAACCTGTACTGCATCGAGAGAGCATTTACAGCCTATTTCCATAGGCGTTCATCTCTTGAACAATATACCGTTCACAGAATGAACGTCAAGTAACTAACTGTTTTGTATAATGAACACTCGGTCTATGTGAATGATATTCATGGTGTTGAATTTTCACCTGTGTTAGTTTTCCTCACATTTTGTTTAGGCTAGTTTGGCCTTTTTGGTGGAAAATCACCCCTTGCTGTTTAGTTCATTCCCTTTCTTGTTCCTGTTCCTGCCCATCGCTTTCGGCGGGGCTTTTATTTTGTTTCGCAAAGACCGCAATCAACAAGCCATCGCCTACCTGGTGGTCTGTTCGTTATTTTTCTATGCCTATTGGCACCCGCCACATCTGTGGGTGATTGTCGGCAGCATAATTGTTAACTATTTTCTTAGCGGTCCTATCGTTAAGGAAGACCGTCTTTTCAGGCGAAAAATCCTGCTGGCGGTGGGTATTGCCTTTAACCTCGCCTTGCTAGGGTATTTCAAATACCTGGGCTTTTTCAGCCACATGTTCGAAATGTCTGCGCGCGATAGTTTTTTCGATACAGTCGTAAACACCGCATTACCGATTGGTATTTCGTTTTACACGTTTCAGCAAATCGCCTTTCTCGTTGATTGCTATGCAAACCACCGCAGCAAGCCGTACCGATTTATTCATTACGTCTTCTTCGTATCTTTCTTCCCGCAACTGATCGCCGGGCCGATCGTTCATCATTCGGAAATCATGCCGCAGCTATCGCATTTGGCGGATCGCTTGCGTGGTGGGCGCTACGTAACCCGGTATCTCACCCCCGGAATTGCCCTGCTGATCATCGGCTTGGCAAAAAAAATATTATTGGCCGATACGTTTGGCGCATATGCGCAAGGTGCCTTCAGTCTTGCCAATCTTGAGCTGATTACTTTTTTCGATGCCTGGGGGGGAGCCGTCGCTTACACGCTACAAATCTATTTCGATTTTTCAGGTTATTCAGACATGGCGATCGGCTTGGCGATGCTCCTTGGTTTACGCCTTCCTATTAATTTTAGTGCTCCTTACAAGGCCCAATCGATTATTGAATTTTGGCGCCGTTGGCATATGACTCTGTCGCGTTTCCTTAGGGATTATCTATACATACCCCTGGGGGGAAGCCGAAAAGGGATGATGCGGCGATACCTTCATCTGATGGCGACCATGGCTTTGGGCGGGCTTTGGCATGGGGCAAATTGGACATTTGTTTTTTGGGGCGTCTTGCACGGTACCCT
>CBFDEA010000218.1:0-4391 GCA_965603695.1 uncultured Rhodospirillaceae bacterium
AAGATCCTCCAGCAACAGCAGGCCGACTTCTTCGTCTATGGAGAAAATTTCCGGGGCCGAAAGCCCCAGCCCCTTCAAGTGGCGGGCGATTTTGATGAACGGGCGGACGTCTTCCGAAGGGAGAGTTGCATCCATCAACACGGCGCAGCGGCCTTCATCGACAATGCGCTCATAGCGGCGATTTGAGGCATCGCCAGCCAGATGCGAACGGTGCGCCCCGGCCCAGCCATGGCGGGTCAGAAAATCATCGATCAGGGCGTTGCGCCGGTCGGTCATAGAGAAATCCCGGCCAGTCGTTCGGCCCAAGCGCCCGCCCCGGTGATCAGGCACAGCCGTTGTTGTTCGGCCTCGCCATATCTTAAAGTCACTTCCAGATGGCCGCGGGGCAGCAGGGACCCTAACCTTTCGGGCCACTCGATAAGGCAGATGCCGTCGCTGAAGGCGTCGTCGATATCGAGCTCCAGGGCTTCTTCTGGCGTCTCCAGCCTGTACAGGTCGAAGTGAAAAAGTGTCTCTGCGTCGGCCCTGTCGTAGGATTGCACCAAGGTGAAGGTCGGGCTTGGGACCTCGGTTTGCGGGCCGCACAGGGCGCGAATAAAGGCCCGCGCGAAAACCGTCTTGCCCACGCCAAGGTCGCCTTTCAAGGCAATCACATCACCGGCCTTGGCGATACGGCTTAAAGCCACCGCCAGCGACTGCGTTGCCTGTTCGCTTGCAAGGTCGATTCTGATGTCGCTCTGCCTTTCACATGATGTCGATTGGGGTTACATTGCAGCTAACCTGTTTACCCTTTTGATGGCGGAGTTTCCATGTCGAATCAGACAAATTTACCAAATAGGACGCAGAGCACGGATGTTGTCGTTATCGGTGCCGGTCCGGCTGGATTGTTCAGCGTTTTCGAATGCGGCATGCTGAAGATGTCCTGCCACGTTATCGACGCCCTGGACGCCATCGGCGGGCAGTTGTCGGCGCTCTATCCGGAAAAGCCGATTTATGACATCCCCGGCTTCCCGAAAGTCATGGCCGCCGACCTTGTCAGTGGTCTTGAGGCGCAGGTCGCCCCGTTCGCGCCGACTTTCCACCTGGGTCAACAGGTGGTGACGCTGCTGCAATATGACGAAAACCGCTGGCTTGTGGAAACCTCGAAAGGCACACGGATAGATGCCGGGGCGGTGATTATCGCCGCCGGGGTCGGGGCTTTCGGCCCCAACCGACCGCCACTTGCCGGGATCGAGCAATACGAAGGCCAGGGCACGGGCGTTGGCGTCCATTATCTAGTCAAGCAGCGGCAGGATTTTGCCGGTAAGAAAGTGGTCATCGCCGGGGGCGGCGATTCGGCGGTCGATTGGGCCTTGTCTCTGGCTGAGGTTACCGAGTCTCTTTCCATTATCCATCGGCGGCCAAAATTCCGGGCCGCACCGGGCAGTGCCGAGAAGTTGCAAAAACTGGCGGATGACGGGGTGATCGATCTGGTCGTGCCGTTCCAGTTGGCCGATCTTGAAGGCGTGGGCGGCAGGCTGAGCGCGGTCATTGTCGCCGATCTTGATGGCAACCGGCGGACCCTGGAGGCCGACACGCTGCTGCCGTTTTTTGGCCTCAGCCAGAACATCGGCCCGATTGCCGATTGGGGCCTGAACCTGGAGCACCACCATATTACCGTTGAGCAAGAGACCATGGCGACGTCAAAGCCGGGCATTTTCGCCATCGGCGATATTATCAATTACCCCGGTAAACTGAAACTGATCCTGAGCGGTTTTGCCGAGGCGGCAACGGCGGCCCACTCGGCCCGCGCCCACCTTCATCCCGGCGAGGAATTGCATTTCGAATACTCGACAACACAGGGCGTCCCCTAACCCAATTATGAACCGCCGACGACCGACAGGTCGGCCCCTTCTATGGCCCCGGCCCCGGTTGCCGGCAGGCTGCAGGTGATGGTCGTGCCTTTGCCTTGCGGCGATTTGACCTGGACGTTGCCGCCGTGCAATTCGACGAATCGCTGGACCAGGGAAAGCCCCAGGCCGACGCCCATCTGAACGCCTTCGCCTCGCGGGTTTGCCTTGTTGCCGGAATTATCGAAGGTCGAGAAAATATCCAGCTGTTCGGCTTGCGAGACACCACTTGTTTGACCGGTGATCATAAAACTGACGACGGCGTCTGCGTCCGCGCCATTGCGCCGGGCTTGCAGGCGGACCGTGCCGCGTGGCGGCGAGACATTGACGGCGTTCGACAGCAGATAGAACAAAACCTGTTTCAGGCGTTTTTCGTCGGCGACGATCCAGCCGATATCGGGCGGGCAGTCGAAATCGATTTCCAGCGCCTTGCGGCGGGCCCTCTCGTTGATCAGATTGAGCACCGAAGCCAGCATCGAATGAATTTCGACGGTATCGAGTTCCAGCGTCATCATGCCAGCCTCGATGCTGGCCATGTCGAGAATATCATTGATGACGCTGGTTAACCCTTGTGCGCTGTCGAGAATACCCTGGCAGTATTCCTTCTGACGGACATTCAGTTCACCAAAGTATTCCTCGGCGAGGATGTCGGCGAAGCCTTTCAGGGTGGTAAGCGGGGTCCGCACCTCATAGGAAACATTGGCGATGAATTCCGATTTCAGGCGGTTGGCCTGGGTCAGGGCCTCGGCCCGCTGACGCAGCGCCGCCTCGACCCGGGCGCTGTCGCTAACGTCGAGATAGCTCAACAACACCGCCCCGTCGGGCAAGGGTACACTAGAATAGTCGAGCACCGCCCCGTCGTTTAATTGCAGGCGACCGCTGGCCGCCTGACGACCGGTATAATGGGCGACCTGATTTGCCACATAGTCGCGCCACCGCTCATTATCCCAGTCCTCAATTCCGGCGATCAGGGGCCGGGTCGCATTGATGATGTCGCTGATGTGCGGGGCCCCGGCCAAGACCGGTTCGCTCAACCTCCAAAGGTCGGCGAAGGCCGGGTTGGAAAGCTTCATGCGGCCATCGCTGCCGAACACGGCGATACCCTCGTAGAGATTGTCTAAAGTTTCCCGCTGCACCGCGTTGAGGGTCTTGAACGAGCGCTCAAGATCAAGGCGGTCGCTGACGTCTTCATAGGAAAAAACCAGTCCACCCGGTCCGTGCGGGGCTATGACGCAGCGCAGGGTGCGCTCGTCGGGAAGATGCAAAAGCCCATCGCTGGCGGCGTCCAGAGTCCGAAACAGGGCGTCTTGTTGTTGCTTGAAGGCCCGGAAGTCGGCGACTTCTGGCAATTGTCTGCGTTCGCGCAAACGGTCGAGAATTTCACTCAAAGACGGTTCGTTTGCCAGCCAGGCCGGATCGAAACGCCACAAGGCCGCGTAGGCGTCATTGCAAAATGTCAGGCGCCGTTCGGGTCCGAAAATGGCGATGGCGGTGCTGAGATTGTCGAGGACCTTCAAGTCGCTGTGGCTACCCTGCTCTTCGGTTGCTTGCTCTGTTTGGGCGAAGCCGATGGTCCCGCCCCAACCACGGGCCGGGACTTCGCTGATCCGTAATTGCGTGGTCAGCCCGTCATTATCGATGGTCCGTAACGCGCTCAGTGCCTGCTTTGAGCCCCGCGCCTGCTCGGCCAGCGCCGCGCCTTCGCCACTGGCCGCCAGGGTGGCCTCGGCGCGGTTGGAAAAAACCACATCCAGGTTGCCGTCCCTGATCCACACCGCCAGGGGCAGGGCGTCGAGAAGCTGGTGGAAGTGGTCCTGTGCCGCCGTGTCCGGTGATGGCCCTGCGGCGGACTGCGGTTGAGACGGGCCTTGATTGCTGACGTCGCGCATCCACATCATATCGTCCAGGGGCTTGCCATCGATGCTCGAAGCCCTGGTCCCGGTCACCTGAATGGTCCGGGTCCCCAACTTTAAAAGCAGGCTGAATGAGGCCCCTTCTCGGTGCAATGCAGCGACGGCGCGCTCAAGGGTCCGGGCTTCGGGGTCGGTGAATTTATCGACAACGTCTTTGAAGCTGGCCCCGGTTCCGGCGCCAAGGCCAAGCAGTACGGCGAGGCGGCGTGAACAACGTTGCCTGGAATTGGCGTGATCCCATAAAAAAAGCCCATCGGGGGCGGCGGCGAGGATTTCACGGGATTGCTCGGCTTCCTCGGCCAGGCGGATGTTATCGCGTTCCAAACGGCGCTGGCGCTTCCACAACCACAACAGCAACGCCGTAGCGATTGCCAGGATGGCGATGCCACCGAGCAGGAAGATCAGGACAGTTGTATTGTTGAAGATGTCAAACACGGACGAATATTAAAGTGCTGCGGCGCATAAGAAAAGGGCGGTCCTGAATAAAGGACCGCCCTGATTGTTTTTTAGTTCCGATCGAAATCTAGTAGCGATAGTGATCGGGCTTGAAGGGTCCGGTTTTGCTGAGGCTCAGGTAGTCGGCCTGCTT
>CBFDEA010000219.1:0-4379 GCA_965603695.1 uncultured Rhodospirillaceae bacterium
AGTGCTTGATCAATAGGTATTTGGGGATGGGCGTCTGAACAGTGTGAAAATCCGCCCGTCGACGGCAGCGAGGCCTGTGAAAATTAGGCCCATACCGATGACGGCGTTAAGACTAAGACGCTCCCCCAATATGAAAATACCCAGCAACAAGGCGCTGACCGGGACCAGGAAGGTGACCAACATAAGGTTGGTCGCACCGGCCTTTGCCAGAATGTGAAAATACAGCAGATAGGCGACCGACGTGCTGAGCAGGGCGATGGTCAGCACTGCGGCCCAGGTGGCGGGTCCCGGGTTAACGGCAAAGGGGCTGGCAAAAATCAGCATCAGCGGCAACATCATGACGCTCGAACCGACCAGCATGCCGGTGGCGGAGACTGCGTGCGGATGACGCTTCAAGCGGCGTCCGTAAATTGCCGCGCAGCCATACGATAGCGCCGCCCCCAGAATGGCGATCTTGCCCCAGGACTGGCCGTCAAGGCCATCCAGCGCGCCAGGGCCGATCAGGACGCCGACGCCGATCACCGCAAAAGCAATACCGAAACCCTTGTTGGCGGTAATTTTCTCGTCCGTCGTCAACATGTGGGCGAGGACCAGGGTGAACAGTGGCGTCGTCGCGTTGAGGACCGAAGCAAGACCACTATCAATATGGGACTGGCCCCAGACGATCAGCGAGAACGGAATCATGTTGTTGAGCCCACCCATGATGAAAAACTGCCGCCAGCTTTGTATGTCCCAGGGCATCGCCTTGCCGCTCAAGCGGACAAAGATCAGCAGGGCAAGGGCGGCGATGGAAACTCGCCCGAAGACGATGGTCAGTGGTTCCAATTCACGCAGGGCTATTTCGGCGAAGAAGAACGAGCCGCCCCATATGATCGACAGGATGATCAGCAAAAGCCACTCGCGGGTGGCCATGGTTGGGCCGCTCAAAGGCTTCCCTCCAAGGTCAGCAATTGGGCTTTGCGGGCGACCCCACCGGCATAACCGGCAAGCGATCCATCGCTGGCGATGACCCGGTGACAGGGAATGACAATGGCCAGCGGGTTGCGGCCGTTGGCGCTGCCGACGGCGCGATGGGCCTTGGGTCTGCCGATGTTCCGGGCCAGTTCCCGGTAGGAAAGTGTGCCGCCATGGGGAATCGCCTGTAGCGCCGCCCACACGGATTGCTGAAACGCGGTGCCGCCGGTATCGAGTTCCAGGCCCGTGAAGGCGTTCCGCTGGCCCTTGAAGTAGGCATTGATGCGGCCACGAATGTTAAGCGGGTTGGCTTTAATGGATTTCTCGTAAGTTCCGAACCGCCGTAAAAGCCGTTCTATGCGTTCTGGACAATCGCTGAAATCGAGGAGACACAGCGCCGTGCCGTGTACCACCGCCGTCATTTCGCCAAGCGGCGTATCGAACGTATCGAAAATAAGTTTCATGTTTTTTGTTTCCTTGCTGGGGGCGGTAGCGTCGCCCACAAATGCATGGCCGCGTAAGCCCGCCACGGTCGCCAGCGCTCGGCGTGCTTGTCGAGCATGCTGCTGTCGATATCCCGGCCCGTCGCCTTGATGGCGTTGAGTAGACCTAAGTCGCCAGTCGGGAAGGCGTCTGGTTCGCCGAATGCCCGCATGGCGATGTACTGGGCGGTCCACGGGCCGATGCCCGCAAGTGCTGTCAAGCGGGCTTGAATGTCATCCAGGTCCGAAGCCCTATCCAGTCCCAAATTGCCGAGCGCGAAGGCCTGGCTTAATCCGCGCAGTGTTTCGCCGCGACGCTTGGTCAGGCCGATGGCTGAGAGATCGCCCTCGGCCAGGGCCTCGGGCGTCGGGAACAGATGGCTGAGTTCCGGGGTGCCTAAGTTTTCTATGGCCTCGCCAAAAGTTGCGGCCAGTCTGCCTGCAAACGTGCGGGCGGCGGCGACGCTGACTTGCTGGCCGAGGACGGCGCGCACGGCAATCTCGAAAGCATCCCAGGCCCCGGGGATACGCAATCCGGGGCGCGCCTTGATTGATTTTTTAAGCAACGGGTCGGCGCAAAGATGGGCGTTGATGGCGGCGCTGTCGGCGTCCAGATCGAACAGCCGACGGCTGCGTTCGATCACCGCTTGCAGGTTGCCGGTGTCGGGCAGATCGACGTTGACATTCAGGTGGTGCCCTTTGGCGTCGGCGCGTACCTCAAGAATTCCCGTTTGCTCATTGATGCGGATTGTCCGCCGGTAACAATCCCCGGTAACGCTTTCGACGCCGGGAATGGCGCGGGTGCCAAGAAAACCGATCAGATGCGACCAGTCGTAGGGTGGCCGGAAGGGCAGTTTCAGGGTTAAAGAAGCACCGACGCCGGGCGCGTTTGCGGCGCTCATTCGGCGCAGTTCGCGGGGTGGGCGGGCGTAGATTTTCTGGAACGTCGAATTAAACCGGCGGATCGAGCCAAACCCAGCGGCCATAGCGATGGTGGTCAGCGGCAGGGTCGTCTCGTTGACCAGTTTCTTGGCGAACAGGACCCGCCGCGTTTGCGCGACCGCCTTGGGCCCGACGCCGACGTGCTCCATAAACAAACGCCTGAGATGACGTTCGCCGACGCCCAGACGGGCGGCCAGCTCATCGACGCTGGCGTTATCCAACGCGCCTTCGTTAATCAGCCGCAAGGCGCGCGTCACGGTCGTCGATACGCCGTTCCAGGCGGGACCGCCGGGGGCCGCTTCCGGGCGGCAGCGCAGGCAGGGGCGAAAACCGGCGTGCATGGCGGCGGCGGCGTTGTCGAAAAAAAGGCAGTTTTTTTGTTGCGGAATATTCGCCGGACAGACCGGTCGACAGAAAATTCCGGTCGAGACGACGCCGGTGAAAAAGCGTCCATCGAAGCGGGCGTCGCGACTCTTAACGGCCTGATAGCATGTTTTGGAATCGTATTGCATGGCGGTAGTATAGCCATGTTTTGGCATTTGACTGGCCATTTTCGGACATGCAGTGTTTAGCCCTAATTGAGCGCGATTGTGGCCGCGCCAAGGATCGCCCCGGTCTCCGCCGACTGGACAATGACGGCGCAGGCATCGCCGTTATCGCCCGGCGATAAGTCCATGCTGGCCGCTTCACCGTTCCAGGATGCGATCTTCGTTATGGCGCGGACAACGTTGCGGTTGGTGATGGTCTTGCCGGAATTCTCGCCGCGCTTGATTTTGGTGACATGCTGCTTGTCATAAACCACCATGAAGATGTTGGCATTGACGGGCCGGGAATTTTTGCTCAACGCGACCCGCGTGACCTTACCGCTGCGTTGCAAATCCACGGCGAGCGCAGGCAGCTTGCTGGCGGCCTTGATTTGCCGTGCGATGGCGCGGCGGTCCGATCCTGTCGCCTGTGATACGCCGTGGACGACCATCTGCGGCGTATAGACGTAGCGCAGGTCCATATAACCGGCGTAGGCACGCTGGCGACGGGTGTTGTCGGCGTTGGAATAGGGGTCTTTCCAGCCCAGATTGTCCCAATAATCGACATGGAACGATAACGCCAGAACCCCGGCTTCTTCGCCTTGGGCGGCGAGATCGCCAAGATAGGCATCGGCGGGCGGGCATGACGAACAGCCCTGGGAGGTGAACAGTTCAACCACGGTCAGCGGTTGGCTTGAGTCTGCGTGCGCGTCAGGGCCGGAGGGTGCCAGCAAGGCGACACTCAAAAAAAGCAATGCCGCGCATGTTTTTAATCGGTAAATCATGGCATGTTGATAGCCTGTCGTGGCAGATTACGCCAATCACAAGCAATCACATCCAGGTGAAGGCAGAACCATATGACGAAACAGGACGCCCTTTTCGAGCGAATTCGCGCCGGGGTTATTGGCGATGATCAGGTATTTGATGGGCCGTTCGGGCCCAGGCGGATTACCTACGCCGATTACACGGCTTCTGGCCGGGCGCTGGATTTCATCGAAGATTATTTACGGGTGCGGGTGCTGCCTTATTACGCCAACACCCATACGGAAACCTCGTTGACGGGGAAACAAACGACCCACTACCGCGAACAGGCGCGCTCTATTATTCGGCGCTCCATCGGCGCTAACGCGGATTACGCGGTGATTTTTTGCGGTGCCGGGGCGACCGGGGCGATCAACCGGTTGATCGATATATTGAACATCCGCATCCCGGCCAATCTCGATGGCAAGTACGGATTCTCCAAAACCATTCCCGTCGCACAGAGACCGGTCGTTTTTATCGGCCCTTATGAGCATCATTCAAACGAGCTGACATGGCGCGAAACCATTGCCGATGTCGTCAACATCAATGAAGACGCTGATGGCCGGATCGATTTGCAACATCTTGAGCAGCAGCTCGGGATTTATAAAGATAGAGAATTGCTGATCGGCAGTTTTTCCGCCGCCTCCAACGTCACCGGCATCATTTCCGACAGGGC
>CBFDEA010000220.1:0-4353 GCA_965603695.1 uncultured Rhodospirillaceae bacterium
CCATGGTCTGGTCCTATCTGAACCTGATCGAATTCGCCTCGGTCTGGTACGGCCATGACATTCCGTCCAAGGAAGTGCTGATCGCCAAGTTCACCGGCCCCTATTCACCATTCGTCCTGGCCATGTTGTTCTTCGGATCGGTGTTGCCGTTCACCCTGGCGTTCGAAAAAATCCGCCGTAGCCCCTGGATTTTGTTACCGATTTCGATCCTGCTAAACGTCGGCATGTGGTTGGAGCGCTACATGATCGTCGCCCCCACCCTGTCGCTGTCCTATCACCCCTGGAGCTGGGATGTGATGTGGCCGGGCATGGTCGAGTGGGGCATTGTCTTCGGCAGCTTCGGCTGGTTTGGCCTGCTGTTCCTTATTTTCGTCAAGGTCTTCCCGTCGGTCTCGATGTATGAGGTCAAGGAAATGGTCTACCATCGCCGTCGGGTCGTTTACGAGGACGCCGAATTGCGCGCCCATGAGTACATAACCGGTGCGTCGGGTGGCGGCAAGACTGCCCCCGCGACGGAGGGTTCATAAGATGGCGAGAAGAGCGCTTAAAAAAAGAATTCTCGGACTGTTTGGTGATTTCGATCAGGCCATCAAGGTGATCGTCGATATTCGCCAATACGCGGTCCCCGGGGTCAGTGTCGACCACATCACCATCAAATCACCGATCGAGCATCCCGAGATCGAGGAAATTCTCGGCGACCGGCCCTGTCATGTGTCGAAGTTCTCGCTGTCGGGGGCCTTGTTCGGCCTGATATTCGGGGCTTTCTTCCTGGCTGCGGCGCAGGCCAATTTCCTGATTCAACCGCAAGGCGGCAAACCGGTCATCACCATCACATCGAATTTGGTGCTGATCTACGAAATGCTGATCCTGTTCGGCATGTTGGCGACCTTCGTAGGTTTCCTGTTCGGTGCCGGTCTGATGCGCAAACGCTCGGTCCTCGATGACGAAATGATCAGTCTCGATCAGGTTGGTATCGTCATTGAAGTGGAAGATGAGAATATCGTCCCGGTCTTGCAGTTGTTTGAAAAACACCACGCCCTGGAAATTCGAGACAGGGAGCTCAGGGACCAATGAGACAGCTTTTGCCAACGCCTTTAGCATTGGCGGCCCTGATGTTGGTCGCCGCTTGCGCCCTTGCCCCGGCCCCGGCCCATGCCTGGCCCTGGTCGACCGATATGATGAATCAGCCCAACTTCAAGCCGCAGGAAGGCGTCATGCGGCCTTTCCCCAAGCGCTCGGTTCCGGTTACCGGCATCCCGACGGAAATTACCGACCGCGACGCGTCGGAAGATATGCGCAGCCCGTTTTCACCGAGCCCGTCATCGATCCGCACCGGCCGCACCCTGTACAAAATATATTGCGCGGCCTGTCACGGTATTGTCGGGCGCGGCGATACCCCTGTCGCCGAACTGATCGGGGCCATCGATTTGACCGACCCGGACTTGCTCGAGGAGATGACCGACGGCTGGATATTTGGCACCATCACCTTCGGCAGCGCCATTATGCCCGCCTACGGCGTCACCAACGAAGCCTCCGAGCATCGCGGCTCCAACGACCTGAGCGTCGAGGAACGCTGGCATGTGGTTAATTACATCCGCAACGGTCTCCTCGCCGACGCCGACAAGCACGCAGCGGCGGTAAAACAATGATGAACACTTATTTATTTAACGAAATGAGCGCCTGAGCCATGGAAGATTTCGGTAGCTGGTCGATCATCACGACGAATTTCCTCATCGTCCTTTATCTGGCGTTGGGGGGGATTATTCTTTCGTCTCTGCTGCACCTTGTGAATGCCAAATGGCGCTTTCAGGTGCGCTGGCTGGCCTGCGCCAACATGGCGTTATTCCCTGTCGCCTTCGTCTTGTTGCTGATTTTGCTATCAAACGGCGAGGCCACATTCCCGTGGCTTGCCGGTGCCCATAAAGAAGGTGTGCATCTGCCGGGATGGCAGAACTACACCTTCCTGGTGATCCGCGAAATCGGTGGCTTCATCGTGGCCTTCGCGTTCTGCTACGCCTTCGTCAAACTGCAAAAGCAGGCCGAATTGGACCCTTCACCCGTCGTTCAACGCAAATTCCGCAATGTGGCGCTGACCATTCCCTTCCTTTACGTTCTTTACGGAACCATGGTCGCCTGGGATTTTGAGATGACCATGGAAGCCGGATGGCACAGCGCCAGTTACGCGGCTTATCAGTTCCAAAGCAATTTCCATGGCTTTCTCGCTTATTTTGTCCTGATGCTCTTCGTCATGGATAAAACCGGCCACATGAAGGATGACTTCGAGCGCAAGATATACAACTACCTGGCCCAACTTATTCTCGGCATGACCATCTTGTGGATCTACTTCTACTTCACCCAGTACCTGGTGCTCTGGTATGGCCGTCTGCCCTTCGAGATGGACCGTTTCATCCGCATGCTCGATGGCGGCTATTACACCCTTATGGCGCTTTTCCTGGCCTGCAAGTTCATCATCCCGTTTTGCACCTTTATCTTCACCCGGGCGCGCCACAGCCGCTCGACGATTGTCATCGTGTCGCTGTTTATTCTCGCCGGGACCTGGCTTGAACGCTATGTCTGGATTTCCGGTTCCGTGCCCAGCCGCTACTTTCACACGCCGCTGTCGAGTTCCTTCGACCTGCTGGTCACCGGCCTGATCATGGCCGCCGTCTTCATCTCGCTGCGTTGGCGCTTGAATCGCGACAATCTGCTGTAAAGAGCATCATCGCGTTTGCCGCAAGCCTTCCCCCAGGACCATCGCCGCGGCGATGGCGACGTTGAGCGAGCGCGCGCCCGCCGCCATGGCCACCCGCACTTGTGCGTCGGTGGCGGCAAAGACATCGTCCGGGACACCGGCACTTTCGCGTCCGAGCATAAGAATATCGTCCGGCTGATAGGCAAAATCCGTATAGACGGTTTGCGCTTTCGTCGACAACAGGACCAGCCGCGCACTGCCCTGGGCCCGCGCCGCCATGAAAGCGGCCCAGGAAGAATGGCGGGTGACATCGGCGTCTTGCAGGTAATCCATGCCGGCGCGCTTCAATTGACGGTCGGAAAAAACGAACCCGCAGGGCTCGATGATATCAACGCCAAGATCGAGACACATGGCCGTGCGCAGTAATGTTCCGGTATTTTGCGGGATATCTGGTTGATATAAGGCGAGACGCATGGTTTTATCATTCAATTAGCAGAATTTGATCTACGTTAAGGCATCATGCAGCGAAGGGCTGATCTTATCCTTTGCTTACAGGATTGTCCTTTTGCATACAGGATTATATTGATTTTACCCTTCTACCAATCTATGACACACAGCACGCGACAAGATCAGATTTAAATCGTCCCGAATGGACAGCCAAAAGGTTCTTTCATGACAGACCAAACAAATACCGAAGACACCGCCGAAGACAATGGCAGCCGCCGCGATTTTCTGCAAATAGCCACCTATACGGTCGGCGCCGTCGGTGCCGGATTGGCCGTCTGGCCAATTATTGACAGCATCAACCCACCTGCCGATGTCCTCGCCCTGTCTTCCACCGAAGTCGATCTTTCGCCCGTCGAGGAAGGCCAGAGCATCACCGTTATCTGGCGCGGTCGCCCGGTCTTCGTTCGCCATCGCTCGCAAAGCGAAATCGAACAAGCCAGGGCCGTCCCCCTGGAAGCCTTGCCGGACCCGCAAACGGACGAAGATCGCACGCAAAAGCCTGAATGGATGATTATGGTCGGTATCTGCACCCATCTGGGCTGCATTCCCAACGGCCAGCGGCCAACCGACCCCAAGGGTGACTTCGGCGGCTGGTTCTGCCCCTGCCACGGTTCGCACTACGACATTTCCGGACGCATCCGCAAGGGCCCGGCACCGACCAACCTTGCGGTCCCCGCCTATACATTCCTTGATGATACAACCGTCAAAATCGGCTAAGGGAAATTTAAAATGAAACTCACCAAATCCATCATTTTGCCCTTTCTTGACTGGGTTGATTACCGTCTGCCAATATTTTCCTATGCTCAGAAAAACCTCGTCGATTATCCGACGCCGAAGAACCTGAACTACTGGTGGAACTTCGGTTCGCTAGCCGGCATCGTCCTGATGATCATGATCATCACCGGGTTTTTCCTGGCCATTAATTACACCCCACACACGGATTACGCCTTTTCCAGCGTCGAGCACCTGATGCGCGACGTCAATTACGGCTGGCTACTGCGCTTTATGCATTCCAACGGCGCCTCGATGTTCTTTATCCTGGTCTATATCCATATGTTCCGCGGCCTGTACTTCGGTTCTTACAAGGCACCGCGCGAATTGTTGTGGATCATCGGCGTGGTCATCTACCTGTGCATGATGGGCACCGCCTTCAT
>CBFDEA010000221.1:0-4350 GCA_965603695.1 uncultured Rhodospirillaceae bacterium
TAGAGAGCACGGTTTTTGCAGCTTCTTCGACAACGTCGTTCGAATAGCAGAAACCGGCATGGGTAATTGCATTGATCTGCCGGGTGATGGCAGCATTGACCCCGGCGTTCTTGTGCCCCAAAGGCGTACACCAAACGCCGGATTCCAGATCGAGATAGCGCTTGCCTTTGTCATCGAATAGATAGGCTCCATCGCTATCAACGATGTTGGGAAGCATCAGGTTGTGACCCGTGCAATTGAGGATACTATTCATCGTGTTATCCTTTGCCGCCGCCTGACTTGATTAAAAAATCGGTTGTCGAGAATGATATTTATAAGATACGGAACTTCAGCGCTTTGGCCGTAGCAATATATTGTCATAAAACAATGATAAAACTTCGCTTCTAAGGAGAAGGAAGACTGCAAACTAAATTGAGTATTTGCACTTTAAATTCGAACTTATAAGAAATAACGAAATTCATTTAGTTACAGAATTTCCATGCCATTCTAAGATGTGGAGTGACAAATTAAATCACACTGGCAGTGGGTTACCCACGCACCGGGATGAATATGAAGAAACTACACGACGGGCTTGGCAAACTTTATAACGGGCGTTCGCGTCAGGCGGTGCACTTTCGTTATGGGCTGCTCACTTTCGATGTCGCCACCATTATCTTTTTCATCGCCACCTCCATGGTCGAGATGACGCCGTTGATCATTGCCCTGGATTTTACCCTGGCCGCCATTCTATCGGTCGATTTTTCTATTCGCCTGTGGATCGAAAAAGATCGGCCGCGCTATTTTATGCAGCTTATGACGTGGGTCGACCTGATTGTCATCTTCACGTTGCTGGCACCGGTACTGACCGGCAATTTCGCCTTCCTGCGGGTGATGCGGGCGCTCAGGCTGCTGCGCTCCTATCATGTTCTCAAAGATTTGCGCGGCGAGTTTAAATTTTTCGCCAAAAATGAAGACGTCATTCATTCAATCATCAATCTGCTCGTCTTTATCTTCTTCATCACGGCTATCGTTTATGTGCTCGAAGAACGCATTAACCCCGAAATCTCCACTTATATGGACGCCCTGTACTTCACCGTCGCCACCCTGACGACGACCGGTTTTGGCGATATCACCCTGCACGACGACATGGGGCGGGTGCTTTCGGTGGTTATTATGGTGTTCGGAGTGGCGTTGTTCCTGCGGCTGGTGCAGACCATCTTCCAGCCAGCCAAGGTGCGCTACAAATGCCCGACTTGCGGCCTTAAACGCCACGATCCGGACGCCATCCACTGCAAGCACTGCGGTGAAGGCCTGAATATCGAGACGCTTGGGAGCTAGCGGGCGGCTTTAAGCGTTGCCGGCGATCATGTTGTTGATGTCATCCATGGACATCTGCGATGTCTTAAGGGCGGCCAGCAGTTCAATTTCCGTCGCCGCCACGTCGCCGAGTTTCTCAATGATGGCCTCGCGGACAAAGTCAGCCAGACGCTTATCCAGGCCGTGCAGGGTCAAAAGATTGGTCAGCAGCTCACGGCGGATGGTGGCGGGGAATCCGAGCAGTTCGGAAACGACAAAGCCTTTAGCCTTCATGGGGATTTGCCCATTAGAGAAAATCCTGTCGAGGCAGAAGCTGTAAATACCGAAATCGAGCCTACCCGCCACGGCGTAGGTGAAGTCCAGGAACTCGTCACGGAAAAGCTGCGGTGTGATCTTGTGTTCGGTCAGGTGGCGGACAATTTCAAGGAAGGCGCGGTAACGAATTCGGGCCGGGCTTAATTTGCCGCCCAGGGTTTCCTCGATCTCGCGAATCCGGGCCTCGCGAAATCCAGAATCGAGCAGTGACTGGGCCGATTCCCGAACCACAGAGCTAAGCGCTTGCGCTTCAATCAGCGTGAACAGTTCCTCGTAACGCTCGCGCTCGCTGCCTTTGGCCAGTGCCGCCTTGCTGAGCGGCAACAGGGCAGCCTCGGCAACCAGCGGATCGTTTGAGAAAATCGAGGCGACGGCTGAGGCGGTGCGGTCGACCGCCCCTTGCTGAATGAAATCGTCGGTAATGACGAAACGGCTCTCGTCGAAAACGGTCAGGTAGCGGCCCAGCGAGCTACAGGCAATGAAATGGTCGGCCAGATCGGGCTTTCGCGGCATCTTAATGCCGCTTTCTGTTGGAGTTGCTTGGGCCATGTCGGGACAGATCCTCTCCTCTGATTGTCAATTAGCATAGGCGATTCTGTTATCGTCTGACGACTCTAATTTGATTCAGTTAGGGATTTATGAATCAGGGTTGTTTTGGTGCAAGACGGTCGAGACGCAAGCGGTGACGGCTGTCGGTCAGGCGACGAGCGGCGAACATCACGGCGGCCAGGGTGCCCAGAGCCGTCGAACCGGCGATCAGGAACATAATCAAAATCTGGTACTTGACCGCCTCGGTCGGATCGACACCGGCGAGTATTTGCCCGGTCATCATGCCGGGCAGGGAAATCAGCCCGGCCGCCGACATGGCATTGATGATGTGAATAAGGCCGGCGCGAACGGAATCGGCAATCAGCGGTTTCATGGCCTGGGTGCGGTCGTGGCCAAGCGCCAGGCGGGCTTCGATGGCGGCGCGACCTTCGAAGGCGGAGGACAGCAAGCGGTCGAGGCCGATGGAGACGCCGTTCATGGTATTGCCCAAAATCATCCCCAGAATAGGGATGGCGAAACGCGGATCAAACCACGGTTCGGGCCTGATCTGGGTCGATAAAGCCAGCACGGTGACGATCGAACAGGCGATCATCAGGCTTGAAGTGCCAAGGCCGTAAGTCCACCAACCGGTGAATTTGCGTTTTTGGCGGGCCGCCGCCTCGCGCCCGGCAAGGGCAATCATGGTTATCGCGGCGACGCTGGTCCACAGGGGCGATACCATCTGAAACAGCAGTTTCAAGACCAGCCCGATGAGCATCAGTTGAACGACCATGCGCAGGGCGGCGATGCCGATCTGGCGTTCCAGCCCCAGCCGCAGATAGATCGAAAGCAGGCCGCTGAACAGCAACAGGATAGAGGCGGTGACAAGATCGACGTAACTGAGTGCAATAAAGGTCATGGAATGACCTCAAGCCGTCCCGCCTCGATGCGGTAAGTTCGGGCCTTCATGCGCCTCGCCTGTTCCGGGTCGTGGCTGACAATGATGATTGCTACGCCCGCGTCGGTTTGTTGCTTTAGAAGAGCTTCGACCAAATCCCGATTGGCGATGTCGAGCGCCGATGTCGGCTCATCAAGCAACAGCACACGCGGCTTACCGACCAGCGAACGGGCTAGCGCCAGGCGCTGTTTTTCACCCGTGGAAAGTCTCGGGATCGACCATTCAAGGGCGCTTTCTCCCAAGCCGATTTGCTCCAATGCTCTGATTGCCCTTAAGTGGTCATCGAAGTGATCGCCGACCCGTTCCGCCCACCAGCCGGTTTCGGCGGCGACGTAAGAGACGCGGCGACGCCAGTCCGGGGCGGCCATGGCGGTACGCTCTTGCCCGTCGAGCACGACGGCGCCCTGATTGGGGTCGAGATCGGCGATGGCGCGCAACAACAGCGACTTTCCGGCACCCGAGGCCCCGCTGATCGCCACCACTTCACCATTGCTCAGTTTAAGGTCAATGGGGCCGATGCCGGTTCCGGTCAGGTCGCGGATGCTCAACATGGTCAATCGTTATCCGGTAAAATTGCTTAGTTGTTGGTCGAAGAAGCTGTTTTCAATCATCCCCTTGACCTTCTTCGGGGTCGTCGCCTCAATCCCCATTTCCTTGATTTTGTCGATTATTGCTTTCAGGGCGGCGATACCGTCGGGGGTGGTAATTTGCTGCTCCATAAAGTCGCGGCTCAGCGTACTCCATAAACCTTCCATGATGTTAACCGTGTAGGCAAAGGGAAGCGTCGACATGGTCTCGATCACATCAGCGTTAATATAACCGACAAAGAACTTGATTCGTTCGATTTCTTCATCTGTCCAGTCACCGGCCTGATCAACGACGGCGGCGTTGGATTTCATTAAAATCCGGAATTCATCACCGAGCAATGAGCGGACCTGATCGATCCGCGTTATGTAGGTCTTTTTATGGCCCTTCGCCTTGTCCTTGACGATGGCTTCTTCGATTGGCCAACGACCAAGGGCGGTGACGATTTCCGGGTCTTCGATGTCAAGCAGGCTACGGCCAAGGGCAATGATCTTGGCGTTGTGTTCCAGGCCCTCGGCGACGGCGCGGATGAAGGCGCTGTCCCAGCCAAGAATGGCGGCAAAGTCCTTGCCCAGGGTCTTGCGTAACGGACGCAGAAAATTAGCTGGCTTGGCTTTTTTCAGGACGGCGAAATAGGCCTCGTCACGCTCGAACAGCTTGCCCATATT
>CBFDEA010000222.1:0-4341 GCA_965603695.1 uncultured Rhodospirillaceae bacterium
CAAAAAAACAAACAAAAAACCCGCAGAAACCTTTGCTTTGAAAGGAAGTTAACGTGAACTGAATTTTTTTGAAAGAAAGCTATAGATTCAACAAACCATATTAGATTATAGTAATATACAAGATAACAAGCGGCACCGCCACCGATCTGCGGCCCGTAATAATAATATGATCGGTTAAGAACGTAACTTGGAGTGCTTTTAAGTCTAGGAGGATTGCTGGCTTGTAGAATCGACGCGCCCTTACTTCAAGGGAACGTCATACCGTTTTACTTTTTCCAACATTCAGGTTTCCGCCAGGGGATACCAGGCAGACCTGAAACCGGGACCAGATGTCCCTTAGGTATGGAAATGGTGGGGAAAATGGTTGTTCTATGATCTCGCCCATCCCCAAAGAAAACCGCTTCCACGAGGCACCTCAATAAAAGAGGCGTCTAGGGGGGAGTATAACGTAATCCTGTAGAGGAAATTCACATGGCAAAGCAAATGCCCGCAACGCCGCTTCTCGATCAACTTGAAGATGGCCCCTGGCCTAGCTTCGTGACTGGCCTGAAAAAACTGGCCAACGACGAAAGCAAGCAATACGCCCCGATGATGAAATCCCTGCTCGGTCAGCTTGAGCATTCCTATGACACCCGCAAGGGTTATTGGAAGGGTGGCACAGTTGGCGTTCGCGGTTATGGCGGCGGTATCATCCCGCGCTTCTCGGAAGTCGCCGGAGCGTATCCGGAATCCTCTGAATTCCACACCATGCGTGTTATGCCCCCTGCTGGCATGCACTACGACACCAAGACCCTAAGGCTGCTTTGCGATATCTGGGAAAAGTATGGTTCCGGTCTTATCGCTTTCCACGGCCAGTCTGGCGACATCATGTTCCAGGGCATTTCGACGGCGAACATCCAGCCCTGCTTTGACGAGCTTAACGAACATGGCTTCGATCTTGGTGGCGCCGGTGCTGCGATCCGCACATCGATGAGCTGCGTTGGTGCGGCCCGTTGCGAGCAGTCCAATTATGATGAAGCCCGCGCTTTGCGCACGGTCATCAACAACCTGCTCGACGATATGCACCGTCCAAGCCTGCCCTATAAAATGAAGTTTAAATTTAGCGGCTGCGCCAACGATTGCGTCAACGCTTCCCACCGCTCCGACGTTGCCTTTATCGGCACATGGCGCGACGACATCAAGGTTGACCAGGATAAGGTCAAGGAATTTGTCGCCGAGAATGGCCGCAAGATGGTCAACGACCAGGTTATCAACATGTGCCCGACGCGGGCCCTGTCGCTCAATGACGACGATAGCCTCGACGTTGACAACCAAAGTTGTGTGCGTTGCATGCATTGCATCAACGTCATGACCAAGGCCCTGTCAACAGGCGACGACAAGGGCGTTTCGATCCTTGTCGGCGGCAAACGCACCCTGAAGATCGGCGACCTTATGGGTTCCATGGTGGTGCCGTTCATGAAGCTTGATACTGATGAAGATTTTGAAAAGCTCTCTGAACTGACAGAAGAAATGGTCGAATTCTTTGCCGAAAACGCACTGGAGCATGAGCGCACCGGCGAAATGATCGACCGCATTGGCCTCATCAACTACCTCGAGGCACTTGGCCTGGAAGTCGACCCCAATATGGTCGCCCATCCGCGCACCAGCTCGTATGTCCGCATGGATGACTGGGACGAACAGGCTGAAAAGTGGAACCAGCGCAAATCGGGTTCAGTGGCCGCCGAGTAAGGCGCGCTCCATAGAGATATAACGAGAGATTGGAGAACAAGATAATGAGTGAGGCTACTGAAAAACCGCGGATGCCAATTGAGTGTGGCGTTCCCGATCCGATGCCGCTGATGCATCCGATCATGCGCGAAAATTACGGCAAGTGGAGCTGGCATGACCGGCCCCGTCCGGGCGTCCTGCACCATGTCGCCAAAAGCGGCGATGCGATCTGGACCATCAAGGCCGGCACCCAGCGCCAAATGGATCTGGGGACCATTCGCAACCTGTGCGACATCGCCGATGAAATGGCCGACGGCCACGTCCGCTTCACCACCCGCTCGAACGTCGAGTTCATGGTCAGCGACGAGACCCGCGTCGATGCGCTGATCGAAAAGCTGGAAGCCGGTGGCTATCCCGTCGGTGGTACCGGTAACTCGATTTCGATGATTTCGCACACCCAGGGCTGGCTGCATTGCGACATTCCCGGCACCGATGCCTCGGGCGTCGTTAAATCGCTGATGGATGAAATCTACCACGATTTCAAACATGAAGAGATGCCCAACCGGGTTAAGATCACAACCTCCTGCTGCCAGATCAACTGTGGCGGACAGGGCGATATCGCCATCAACATCCAGCATACCAAGCCGCCGGTTATCAACCACGACCTGGTCTCTAACGTTTGTGAACGCCCGGCCGTTGTCGCGCGTTGCCCGGTCGCCGCTATTCGCCCGGCCCTGGTCGATGGCAAGCCTTCCCTGGAAGTCGACGAAAAGAAATGCATTTGCTGCGGTGCCTGCTATCCGCCGTGCCCGCCGATGCAGATCAATGATCCGGTAAATTCCGTTCTGGCCATTTGGGTCGGCGGCAAGCATTCCTCCACCCGGACCAAGCCGACCTTCCACAAGTTGGTCATTTCCGGCCTTCCCAACAACGCCCCGCGTTGGCCGGAAGTCGCCGAAGTGGTCAAGAAAATCCTTAAGGCTTACAAGGAAGATGGTCGCCCCTGGGAGCGGATGTCTGAATGGATCGATCGTATCGGCTGGCCGCGCTTCTTCGAGCTGACAAGCCTGCCGTTCACCAAACACCACATTGAAGACTGGCGTGGCGGGCGTAATGCTCTCAACCAGTCCTCGCACGTCCACTTCTAGGGCAACATTGAACCGGTCGAACTGCCTTTTGACGGCAGTTCGAACTAAAGGAATGATGGAACTATGAAATTCGGTATCCTTGTCAACGAAGGCCCGTTCACCCATCAGGCTTCCGATTCCGCCTATCACTTCGTCAAGGCGGCGATCGACAAAGGCCATCAGGTGATGCGTGTTTTCTTTTATTACGACGGCGTCAACAACGCCAACAAACTGAGTGCGCCACAGTCCGATGACCGTAATCTGGTCAAACTGTGGGGCGAACTGGGCACGGAGCACAACGTTGATCTGGTCGTCTGCATCGCCGCCGCACTACGGCGTGGCATCGTTGAAGAAAACCTGGCCGATGGCTTCCGTATTTCAGGCCTTGGCCAATTGACAGAAGTCGGCATCGCCGCCGACCGCCTTGTCGTATTCGGGGATTAGAGCAATGAGTGAAGAAATCGAATTCGACACAGCGGGCATCACCAAGAAGTTCATGTACGTCAATCGTAAAGCCCCTTACGGCACGATCTACGCCCTTGAAGTTCTTGAAGCCGTCTTGATCTCTGCCGCCTTTGAGCAGCATGCCTGCATCGTCTTTATCGATGATGGTGTCTACCAGATCAAAAAGGGTCAGGACACCGACGCCATCAAAATGAAAAACTTCTCGAAAACCTACGGCATCATCGCCATGGAAAAAGAAGATGCCGACGAGGACGAGGACATGGATATGGTCTGGCGCATCATCGTCGAGAAGGAATCAATGGAGGCCCGCGGGCTTACCGCCGATGACTTCGTTATCGATGTCGAAGTCATCGCCAGCGCCGAACTTGCGGTCATTATGGCCGATCAAGAAATCGTCATTTCCGGATAATAGAAAGGGAGAACGAGACAATGCTTCATACCATCAATAAATCTCCCTTCGAGCGTAACAGCCTGGACAGTTGTCTAAGGCTGAGCGTCAAGGGTTCGCCGATCCTGCTGATCGAGGACGGCGTTTTGGCCGCGACCAAGGGGACATCCGTCTCTGACAAAGTGGCCGCCGCAATGAACGATCATCCAGTGTTCGTCATGGGCCCCGACCTTCAGGCACGGGGAATATCCGATGACAGCATCGCCGATGGCATCACGGTTGTCGATTACGGCGGCTTTGTCGACCTGGTTGTTGAAAACGGACCTGTACAATCCTGGCTCTAAGCCGGGACGACTATCATCACAGATTTTTTTAAAGGAGACTGAAACTATGGCTTACGAAGTGAACGGCAAAAGCTTTGAATCCGACGAAGAAGGCTACCTCGTCGATATCGGCTCATGGAACGAAGACCTGGCAGCCCTGATCGCCAAGGACGAAGAAATCGAAATGACCGATGAGCATTGGGAAGTGGTCAACTTCCTGCGCGAATATTACAACGAATACCAGATCGCACCGGCTGTTCGCGTTCTCGTCAAAGCCGTCAAGAAAAAATTTGGCGCAGACAAGGGCTCCAACAAATACCTTTACGAACTG
>CBFDEA010000223.1:0-4335 GCA_965603695.1 uncultured Rhodospirillaceae bacterium
CCCCACAGGGCTCCGTTTGGCTGACCGTGCCGGTTATGCGCAAGGGATATCTGGAAAAAAAAATCTGCGATATCGAGATAAATAATAACGAAAAATGGCGACACAAACACTGGAATACGATGCTGCATAATTATGGCAAGGCACCGTATTTTAAGAAGTACGCGGATTATTTCGAAGGCGTCTATAACAGTGAATGGAAGACCATTACCGAGCTGAACGAATCGATGTTAGCCTGGTTTCTAGCGGAATTGGGTATCGATGTTCCTATACAATCAGCCGGCGATTTCGACTTTCAGGGCAGCAAGAGTGATCTGGTTCTCGATATGTGTAAGAAACTGGGGGCCGATACCTATATTTTTGGCGCACAGGGCCAAGGATATGCTGATGAACTGTCGTTCAAAGAGGCTGGGATTAATATTATTTTTCAAGATTATCACCACCCGGTTTACGCCCAGCAACAGGGTGATTTCGTTGGCCAACTGAGCATTGTCGATCTGTTGTTTAATTGCGGTAGCGACAGTCTAGATATTTTGATGTCGGGTAATCTTGCCGCCTGACGTATTACAAAGGCTATTGTGATGAACGTTCTTGTTATAGCAGCCCATCCCGATGATGAGGTTCTTGGTTGTGGCGGCACAATCGCCCGCCATGTGGCCGCAGGTGACCGCGTAGACATTCTTATTCTTGCCGAGGGCGCGACATCGCGCCTGGACGGCGGTTCCAGCGAAGAGCTTGAAAACCTGGGCGCTGCGGCAAGACAGGCCGCTGCGGCCCTTGGCGCGCAAGCACCGCGCCTGCTTGGCTTTCCTGATAATAAAATGGACAGCCTGGCATTGCTCGACATTGTTCACCCGATAGAAGCGGCGATCAAAGAGATTGAGCCTGAAGTCGTCTATACTCACCACGGCGGCGATTTAAACATCGATCACCGGATTACCCATCAGGCAACGCTAACGGCTTGCCGCGCACTGCCTGGGGCGACAGTAAAAAAGATTTATGCCTTCGAGGTTGTTTCCAGTACCGAGTGGTCATCGGAGGCCCTTGGCGGAATATTTCAGCCGACGCATTTCGTCGATGTATCCGCGCAGCTTACCCCCTTCAAGGCCGCCGTTGATGCGTATGGCGCTGAAATGCGCGCACCTCCACACCCCCGTTCATGGGAAAATGTCGAGGCTATACTGTGCGTTCGCGGAGCCACTGTTGGGCTAGCCGCCGCCGAGGCTTTTCAAGTCATTCGGCAAGTCGAAACTGACTGAGAAGCATAGAGCGCATGGCATTTTCACGCGATGAGTGGGAGCATCTTTATGCTTCGGGGCGTCATGATATCCACTGGCCGTGGAGTAATATCATTTCCTATATCTATCGCTACGCCAAACCAGTGGAACGACAGATCAGTATTCTGGAATTGGGCTGTGGAATAGGCACGAATATACCTTTCTTCAGAACCCTGGAAGGGGATTACCGGGGCCTGGATGGCAGTGCCAATGCGGTCGAAAAAGCAAAAACGAATTTCCCCGACTGGGCGGACAAAATAGCCGTCAGTGATTTTACGACTGAAATACCTTTTGAGGGGCCGTTCGATGTGGTCATTGAGCGTGCGTCACTTAGCCACAACCCAACCGCCGATATTAAGCGCTGTCTTGATTTGGTCGGCGACCGGCTTAAGCCCGGCGGGTTGTTTATCGGACTCGATTGGTTTTCTACCAAGCACACGGAATACAACGAAGGCCGTGAATTAGGCGACCGCTTCACGCGAACCGGCTATGGCGAGAACTCTTATGCGTTTGCCAATGCAGGGACGATTCATTTTTCCGATGAACAGCATCTGCGGGAGCTATTTGAGAATTTCGATATCGAAGTTTTGCAGCACAACGAACGACAACACATTTTCCCGCAGCCCGGCTACACCCTCGCGACGTGGGACATTGTTGCCAGAGCAGCCGTTTAAAATCCCCGTCCGCTATTTTCAGCCTGCAATTGACAACGATAATCTAGGATACGACTAAGCCTATGCGGACGATATTACTATCCCGGGCCGGCCCAGATTTTAATCCCGACGGCCAGGTTCCCATTGGCCCCTGGTGCTTCGTTGGTGTCGAAGAAGTGTATCCGCAGTGGGAAGACTTACCCTTTAGCGATACCTTCGCCGAACAGGGCAAACTAACCGCAGCAAACATGACCTACCGACTTTCGGGGTCGATGGCGGCAAAGTTGGGAGGCGCGTTAAATAAGCGGCATGAACGAAACTACAGCACCATTTTTTGGCGTTTCGTTCTTATGCCGTGGATTTTATGGGTCGTCGATTTAACCTGGCGAACATGGCTACATACGCAGGCTTTCATTGATAACCACCGCGATGAGCAGCTTGCTTTTCCGGTCTACAGTGATGACGTCCTTTGGGACTTTCGCTCTTATCAGGATTTTTATGCGCGGGGCTTTTGTGGAGAAGCTTTTTCCATTTGGTTATTCTCACAGATACTAGATCGTTTGGCGCCAGAATCCTGGCGGCGTGAGCCACAGCCCTTCAGCCCACCCATGCCACTGACTGACAATGGCGATTTCTTAAAAACCCGCCGAGGAGATGCCCTGCGTCGATTGCTATTGCCGCGTAATTTCACGCATGTGGCGGGCATCCGTTATGAAAAGCTTATTTTTGGCCCATTGATCAGCCTGTTCCCACGGCGGGTCGCCGCGCCGCTGAACCCGGATGATGGCTCTTACCAGCCTGAACAGGAGTTTCCCGAGGGCTTTCTTGACGTTTTATCATGGATCTCCGAAGTGATGATGCCGCGGTATTTGCGCGAAGATTTTGATGAGCTAGCCCGCCAGGCTTTCTCGAAAAAGTTTGTTCCCGGCAGCCTCAGGGTCGGTGCCCCGGACGCGGCCAACATACCAGAGCGATTTGAAGTCGCCGCCGCGATAGAGCACGCAGAGCGCATTGTCATCAGCCAGCATGGCGGTGGCTACGGAACCTTTGCCATGAATGCCGATGCGGCACAGATGGAATACGTACAGCACGCTTTCTTTTCATGGGGGTGGAAAGCGCAGGCCAACTATCCAGGCAATATCCGACCACTTGCCTCGCCGATGTTGAGCAAAATTCGTGATAAGCACAAGGAACGCGAAAAAACTCTGATTCTTGTGGGCACCCGAATGACAATGGATTCACCACGTATCGTGTCCGCCCCCGAGCCGTCGGAATGGATTGAGTATCGTCGCGAAAAAATCAGATTTATCGAGGGTCTAAAGCAAGATCCTGTGGATCATTTTCAGTACCGAGCATACAAGCGTGCCGCTACCGCGTTAGAGGATGAGGCGTATGTTCGTCGCCATGTCGCAGGCCTTAAAACCATTGATGGAGATTTGCGCAAGGCAATTTTGCGCGGTCGTCTTTTGGTCATCGACCACCCGACGACAACCCTTAATATTGCGATGGCAGCGAATATCCCGACGCTTGCTTTTTGGCATGACGCGGCATGGCCAACATGCGATCAGGCAAAACCGTATATGGACGCGCTGCGCAGCTGCGGCGTTCTGTTTGAAAACGCCAGCGATGCTGCCGTCCAGGCGAACAGGGTATGGGATGATGTCGCGCTTTGGTGGCGCTCATCTGAAGTTCAGGAGGCGCGTCAGGACTTTTGCCAACAATACGCTTTAACGAGTCGAACATGGCAATGGGATTGGCTGAAAGCGCTCTACAAAGCATAATGAATTTGCTCATAGCCCTAATTGGACCAAAAAATAAATCTGGGAAGATGCGTTGATAAATCAGGCTAAGAAAATATTTTTTATTATTGATCACGATACCCGTAGGGGCGTTTTTGGATTGTTCGCGTTGATGGTGGTTGCGTCCGTGCTGGAAATGGCCGGTGTCGGGTTGTTTTTACCGTTGTTGCAAATGCTTGTTGTTCCCGACAGCATGTCCCGCATGCCGCTGTTGGCGGGGCTGTACGATAGTCTTAACAATCCCGGCGAAGACCGATTGCTGATCTATTTTTGCCTTTTCATGGTGGCGTTCTTTGCCATAAAGGCGATCGCGCTCGGCATCATTATTTTCGTCCAAAATCGTTTTGTGAGCCAGCGCCAGGCGCTGTTTGCCAAAAGGTTGTTGCGACATTATCTGGCACAACCTTACGTCTTTCACCTGCAACACAATTCAATGGAGTTGATCCGCAACGTTACTTTGTTGTCGTCGCGGATGTTCACTAAGGGAATACTACCGATTCTCCAGTTTGTTATGGAGTTTTTCATCGTCATCGGCATTTTCTCGGTTCTGTTGCTGGTCGACCCGGTATCGACCCTGGCCATGGGCTTTGTTCTCAGCGTTGCCGTTGG
>CBFDEA010000224.1:0-4333 GCA_965603695.1 uncultured Rhodospirillaceae bacterium
GCCGCCGCCATGGCCGGGACTTTTTACAAAGCCCTGCCGCAAAAACCGCGGCCGCTTATCGCCGCCGTACTCGCCGGTTTGCTGATGGGTTACGGGGCGCGGCTGGCTTATGGCTGCAACATCGGCGCTTTTTTCAGCGGCGTCGCCTCCTCGAGCCTGCACGGCTGGCTTTGGATTTTATGTGCCCTACCCGGCAATGCCCTCGGCATCGCCTTACGTCGCCCGTTCCACCTTAATTGATAAACAGGAGAATCCGATGAAACGATTATTTTTACTGCCCTTAGCCTTAAGCCTTTTCGCCCTGCCCGCCGAGGCCGCCGAGACCATCGAACTGGTTCAGGTTCCTTGTCAGTTCCTCGACATCGAAGCCGATCAGGGTTTTAAGTCCACCGCCAAAGCCGATTGCGAGAAGATCAACGCCGCCACGGCGGAGCAGCGTTTGCAAGGCGCTAAAGTTCTCGAGCTTAAATCCGGCGACTACGTATTTCGCGTTAGCAACAAGAATGTTCCCTATGAACTTGGTTTCTGGCTTCGCGAAAAGGATTACGACTGGCGCAACCCGTTGCACAAACTGACCAAGACCAGCGTCTCCGGCGGTGGCCTTATGACCGGCGTGAGCCGGGATTACGAAGTCAGCTTAAAGCCCGGCGAGTATCTTTTTTCCTGCCCGCTTAATACGACGCCGGATTACCGCTTGGTGGTGACGCCGTGACAATTCGTTCACCGTCACAAAGTTGTGATGAACCGTGATTGGATTATCCAGTCCGGTTTTGTCATTTTCCAATCAGTCAATTTAATGAATTCAAAACAGGAGGCCGCGTCCCTTGAAATCCCTAGAAGTGAAACTTTTATCCTCCACCGTTTTGCCATTGCTCTTCGGCGGTGCGTTGATCACTCCACTGGCGGCGCAAGCTGGCGGTGCCGGGATTGGCAACCTGAACCCGATGGCCATTTCCCGGACCCAGGCAAACCTGCTGCAAATGGCGGCGGCAAAAAATCCCTGCAATCCCTGTAACCCTTGCGCCGCCAAGAAAAACCCGTGCAACCCTTGTGCGGCCAAGAACCCGTGTAATCCCTGTGCGGCCAAGAACCCGTGTAATCCCTGTGCGGCAAAGAACCCGTGTAATCCGTGTGGCGCCAACCCCTGCGCCGCTGCCGCCGTCGACTCCAAACTCGTCGTCCGCCCGCACGGCACCATGCTTTACAAGGGCGACACGGCGGCGCTTGTGCGCGAAGGCAAGAAACTGTTTATGGACGAAAATCTATCGACCAACGGTATGGCCTGTGAAACCTGTCATGCCGATCTTGAAGCCTTTTCCGGGTCCTTCGCCAAGCCCTTCCCCCACAAGGTCGCAATGGCTTTCGATAGCGGCGGCATCAGTTCCGTTTCGCTGGATGAAATGGTCCAGTTCTGCATGGTCGTCCCCATGGCGGCGAAACCGCTGCCCTGGGATTCCCGTGAACTCGCCGCCCTGACCGCCTATACCGCGACCCTGCAGCAAGTAACCCGTGTGCGGCCAAGCAGAACCCGTGCGCCGCTAATTAATCGTCACTAACCTGAATTGGAGCTAAAATGTTTAAAACGAAACTCGCCACCACCGCCCTCAGCCTGGCCATTTTGACTGGCGTCGGTGCCATCAGTACTCTGAACCCGGCCCAGGCTGCATCGGCCGTTCAGTTGGCCGCCGCCGGCTGTTCCCAGTGCAATCCATGCGCCGCCAAGAACCCTTGCTGCCCGCAGCACCCGTGCAATCCGTGCAACCCTTGTGCGGCCAAGAAAAAGGCTGCAAATCCCTGCGCCGCAAAAAATCCGTGTAATCCCTGCGCCGCCAAGAAGAACCCCTGCGCGGCAAATTAATTTTATCGTTTTCCAGGAAAAGCGGACCCGCTTCGGCCGGTCCGCTTTTTTTTGGGCGCTTTATTTGCTAAGACTAAACTCATGAAAAAATCATCGACACCCGACCTGCAAGGCATCTCACCCGACGATCTGCAAATCATGCGGCAAGCCGGCTTGCAGATTCTGGAATGTTACCGGGTGCTGCAAAAGTCCGGCGATAACATCGTCGGTGAAATCTTGCGGGGCAACGAGCCGTTTGTCGAACTCGACCATTATCCACCCGGCGATATCTACGACCCGGCAAGCCACAGCCAATACTATTACCACGCCCACCGGGACGGCGAGCACGGCCACTTTCATACTTTCCTGCGTGAAGAAGGCATGGCCCCCGCGTGGCAACCCACCCAGCAATCGACCATGGACTATATGACAGAGCGCGGCGATACCATTTGCCACCTGATCGCCATTTCCATGGACCCCGCCGGTTATCCGCTGTCGCTGTTCACCACCAACCGCTGGGTCACCGCGGAAAACTGGTACAGCGGCGCGGATACCATCGCCATGCTCGACAATTTCGAGATCGATCTGGTGCCACCGTCGTGGCCGGTCAATATCTGGCTGAGCGCCATGCTGCGCCTGTTCCGACCGCAAATTATCGAACTGATCGAGGAGCGCGACCGCGCCGTTGACAACTGGCAGGAGGGTCACCCCGGTGAGGATGTGTTCGAGGACCGGGGCCTGGAGATTACCGCCGAGGCACTGATTTCCGTCGAACAACAGATCATCGCCATCAACAAGGCCTTAAAATTAAATTACAGCGAATGACGGGCCTTCAGGGCGGCGCTCAGGGTGCCTTCGTCGAGATAATCCAGCTCGCCGCCAATGGGCACTCCGTGGGCCAAGCCGGAAACCTTGACGTTACAGTCGCTTAAGCGTTCGGCAATGTAATGGGCCGTGGTCTGGCCATCGACGGTGGCGTTGGTGGCGAGGATGACCTCTTGGACAACGTCCTGTCGGGCGCGCCCCAGAAGACCATCGATATTCAGATCATCCGGGCCGATACCGTCGAGCGCCGACAGGGTGCCGCCCAGGACATGAAAACGTCCACTAAAGGCCGGGGTGCGTTCCAGCGCCCACAGGTCGGCGACATCCTCGACGACGCAAATGAAGGCGTCGCTGCGCTTGGGGTGGGTACACACGGCGCAGGGGTCGCGGGTGTCGATATTGCCACAGGTCGAACAGGTGGTCAGGTTGGCCGCCGCGTCTTCAAGCGCCCGGGTCAGCGGTGCCAGAAGCGACTCGCGGCGCTTCAGCAAATGCAGCACGGCACGCCGGGCAGAACGCGGCCCAAGGCCCGGCAGTTTGGCCAATAGCTGGATCAGGCTGTCAATCTGGTTTTCGGCCATGCGCTTAGAACGGCAACGACATTCCCGGCGGCAATTGCAGGCCACCGGTCAGTTCCGACATTTTCTCCTGCATCACCGTCTCGACCTTCGACTTGGCGTCATTGAAAGCGGCGGCGATCAGGTCTTCAAGAACCGCAGCGTCTTCGGCGACGATCAACGACGGGTCGATCTTGACCGTCTTGGTCTCGTGCTTGCCTGTCATGGTCACTTCGACCATGCCGCCGCCGGAGCTACCGGTGACCTCTGCATTGGACAATTCGTCTTGCAGGGATTTCATTTTATCCTGCATTTGTTGCGCCGATTTCATCATTGCGCCAAGGTTTTTCATGGACTCTCTCTCTGTGGTCTTCGATGTTAGGAATCTTCTAGGCTTACTTTATCTCACGTGGGGACCCTATGCAGCATCAAAACCTTTTCGTTTTCGATATAGAGACAATTCCCGACACCGAGGTGGTCGCCAACCTGACCGGTTTTGACGGGTCTGACACTCAGCAGCGACGCGATGAGCTTGAGCGCTATCACCTGGAAATCACCGGTGGCAAGAACGCCTTCCCGCGCCAACCCTTCCACAAGGTCGTGGCGATCAGCTTTCTTGAGGCGGAAATTGAGCGCGGCGGTATCGGCGGGGAGAGCTATCATCTGCGCGAACTGCGTTCGGGCGGCGAGGCCGGGTTCGACGAGAAACAATTACTGCAAGGATTTTTCAGTTACTTTGAACGCTTGAAACCGCGCCTGGTCAGCTATAACGGCCGCGGCTTCGACTTGCCAGTGCTGAAATACCGGGCCATGGTCCACGGCATTCAGGCCCCATGGCTTTATGAGGGCGGCGATAAATGGAACTCTTACCAGTCGCGTTATTCCGCCGACTGGCATTGTGACTTGCTGGAAGTGCTGTCGGACTTCGGCGCGTCCGCGCGCGGCAAGCTTAATGAGGTCTGCGCGGTGTTGGGCTTCCCTGGCAAATTCGGGGTCGATGGCTCGGACGTCGCGGCGATGTTCGATGCAGGCCGGGTAGCGGAAATCCGCGACTACTGCGAGACCGATGTGCTCAACACCTATCTGGTTTATCTGCGCCTGATGCAACACCGCG
>CBFDEA010000225.1:0-4329 GCA_965603695.1 uncultured Rhodospirillaceae bacterium
CGATTGGCCAGAAGCTCGGCGGCCAGGCTCTGAAGTTTGATCTTGGTGATCGCGTCGAGGGCCGAAAACGGCTCGTCCATGAGAACGATGGGACGGTCTTCCATCAGGGTGCGGGCGATGGCGGCACGTTGACGCATGCCGCCGGACAAGGTCTCTGGCATGGCCTCTGCGACATCGGCCAGGCCGGTCCGGGCGAGCAATTCCAGGGCCTTTTCGGGATCGCCATTGTCGTTCCTGATCCGGCTTCCGATTAGGACGTTGTCGAGAACGCTGAGCCAGGGCAGCAGGAAATCCCGTTGCGCCATGAAGGCGACCCGCCCGTCCAGCGGCAAGCCATCGGAGCAGCTTATGGTCTCCGAATTTCCCTGATTTCCATCGAGACCGAGAATCAGCCGCAGCAACATGCTTTTACCGACACCACTGGGGCCCAGCAGACAGGTCCAGCGACCGGCCTGAAGGTCAAGATCAAGGCCGTCGAAGAGAACCCGTTCGTGCCATGCCAGATGGGCGCCGCGCACGCGCAGACCGACCGGTGGTGGGGTGGGGGTATCTGTGAGGGTATCTGTGGCTTGGCTCATGTCTCACTCGTTCCTACGCCGGTATAAGCCGGATCAGGTTCAAGGGGTCGTCTCTATTTTTTGAGACCTCTCAGCCGCTATAAGCAGCTCCCCCCAGTGATGGGATGTCCGCGTAGACATAAGGCGGACGCCGCCAATTGGCAAGCCTTTATCGGTCTTTCCAGCCACGCAGGATGGATAGGGCGAAGTCGGGATTTTTGGTGATGATGTCGACGATCTGCTTGCGCAGGGACTCGTTGATGTTGCGGTCGATGCGTTCGATGTTAATCGCCGATGGCTCCTCTCGCCTGGGCGGACGGGCGGCTTTTTCCTGTCGCTCATCGGCGGCGGAAATGAAACTTGGCAGCGGCGGGGCCGGTCGATCTGCTATGCTCATCGGTGCATTATAGGCTTTTTCGCTCCATTACGGCGCAGAAAAATCCATCGGTGTCGGTGTCTGCCGGGCTCAGGCGCAGGCCGCCTTTGGCGGGCGGGCAGGGGGTCGCCATGACCCTGATCCAGATTTCACTCACAGGCAGGGCGGTGAATGCGTCGTTGCGGCCGAGAAAGGCCTCGACCTGGGCTTCATTTTCCTGGGTCAACAGCGAGCAGGTGGCGTAAATCAGGCGTCCGCCGGGCTTGACCATCCTGGCCGCGGCATCGAGGATTTTGCTTTGGTCGGCAACGTGGCGATCGAGACGCGCCGAGGTCAGCCGCCAGCGCGCTTCGGGGTTGCGGCGCCAGGCACCGATACCCGAACAAGGGGCGTCGATCAGAACCCTGTCGGCTTTGTCGGCAAGGGCGTTGACGCCGTCCGCGTCATCGAGAACCAGTTGCTCAATGCTGGTCGCCCCCGAGCGCTGCAAACGCGCATCCAGGCCGGATAGCCTTTTGCTTGAAACATCGCAGGCAACCAGCGTGCCCGCAGTGCTGTCGCGGCTCTGCATGCCCATGGCGTCGGCCAGGGCCAGGGTTTTGCCGCCGCCACCGGCGCAATAATCGACGACAGTCATGCCGGTTTTGACCTCGCAGAGCAGGGCGATCAGTTGCGATCCTTCGTCCTGAACCTCGATCAGGCCTTTCTTGAAGGCCTTGGTCTCTTCCAGGCGGGCGCGCTCGACCAGTCGTAAACCGATTGGCGAGAGCATCGTCGGTATGGTTTTGATATGATCGATACTCAGGGATTTTTTAGCCTGATCGCGACTGACCCGCCCGACGTTGACCCGGATATCGACCGGGGCTGCGCCATTCAGGGCCGTCATTTCGGCATCGTAGCGCTCGCCCCATAAAGTCTGAAACGATGGCTCCAGCCATTGCGGGACTTCGTGGACGACACCCGGCGGCATGGCGTCATGAAGCAGCGGCTTGGCGGCCAGATTATCGACCAGTTGCTGCTCTTCGGCAGTCAGCTGCGCCGGCCCGTGGGCGGTGCCGTCAAACAGCGAAGCAACGGCCTCGGGCGTTTCCTGGTCGACAATAAGCACGGCGGCGAGAACGCGCAGGCGCGATGACGGTTGCAGGTCACCGGCAGCCCCGGCGATCCACCAATCGAGGCGGGCACGGTGACGGATAACGTCGAACACCCGGTTGCCGACACTGCGGCGGTCTTGCGACCCGGCGTAGCGGCGCGGCCTGAAATAGGCGCGGATGATGGAATCGGCGGCGGTATCGGCGGCCTCGATGGCATCGAGAATCTCGATAGCGGCGGACAGGCGTGCGGCGGGGGTCATGTTTGGTCCTTCATTAGTGTTATTGCCCCTCAAGCGCCGGGCGGGTCTGTGACCCTTGGCTCGCCGCATAAGCGGCGGCCCGCAGTCGCGGGCTTGTAGAAGTCTTAAGTTCTCGCAGAATCTGGCTCCTCTCACCATTTTTATCTTGGCTTCCAGAGGCCCAGCCAAGCGAACGGAGTGAGCGCTCGGCGCCTGAGGGGCTGTAACCCTAATCGTTATGACGATAGTTGGGCGCTTCGCGGGTAATGGTCACGTCGTGGACATGGCTTTCGCGCAAGCCTGCCGAGGTAATGCGGCGGAAAGTGGCTTTCGCGGGCAATTCGGCGAGGGTGGCGCAACCGGTGTAGCCCATCGACGACCTGAGGCCGCCGATCAACTGATGGATGACGTTGCCGACAGGCCCTTTGTAGGGCACCTGGCCTTCGATACCCTCGGGTACCAGTTTCAGATTATCCGAAACATCTTCCTGGAAATAGCGATCGGCGGAACCGCGCGCCATGGCACCGAGCGATCCCATGCCACGATAGGATTTGTAGGAACGACCCTGGTGCAGGAAGACCTCACCGGGGCTTTCGTCGGTGCCCGCGAACAGCGATCCGATCATCACGCAGTTTGCCCCGGCGGTAAGAGCCTTGGCGATGTCGCCGGAAAATTTAATGCCGCCATCGGCAATAATCGGGATGTTCAGTTTGGCGCAGACTTCTGCGACTTCCATGATTGCCGAAAGTTGCGGCATGCCGACACCGGCGACCATACGCGTGGTGCAAATGGTGCCGGGGCCGATACCGACCTTGACCGTATCGGCACCGGCGTCAATCAGCGCCTTTGCGGCCTCGGGGGTGGCGATGTTGCCGGCGATAACCTGGGCCGCGTTGGACAGTTTTTTAATTGCCGTGACGGTGGTCATGACGCCACTCGAATGACCGTGCGCGGTGTCGACGACGATGACATCGACGCCTGCGTCAATCAACGCCTCGGCGCGGCTAAGGCCGTCGGGGCCGACGCCGGTTGCGGCGGCGACGCGCAGGCGACCCAGGCTGTCCTTGCTGGCGTTGGGGAAGCGTTGCGATTTTTCGATATCCTTGACCGTCATCAGGCCGATGCAGCGGAAGTCCTTATCGACGACGAGAAGCTTTTCGATGCGGTATTGGTGCAGCAGGCGCTTGGCTTCGTCGCGGGTGGTGTCGTCGGCGACGGTAATCAGCGGGCTGTCATCACTATGACGGGTCATAAGCTCGCCGACCGGCTGGTCCAGATTGTCGGCGAAACGGACGTCGCGGTTGGTCAGGATACCGACCAGCTTGCCGTTATCCTTATCGACGACGGGAATGCCGGAAATATTGTGCGTGTCCTTGATGCGCAGGGCGTCGGCCAGGGTGGCGCGGGGGTCGATGGTGAAGGGGTCGACGACCATGCCGGATTCAAACTTTTTGACGCGGCGTACTTCCCCGGCCTGCTCTTCATTGGTCAGGTTCTTGTGAATGACGCCGATACCGCCGGACTGGGCCATGGCGATGGCAAGCGCGCTTTCGGTGACCGTGTCCATGGCCGCCGAAATCAGCGGAATGCCCAGTTCGATGTCTTTGGTCAGGCGGGTACGGGTGTCCGTTTGCGCGGGAAGGACGTTCGATTCAGCGGGAACCAGAAGAACGTCGTCAAAGGTCAGGGCCTCTTTAATAGTCATGCCGGATCCTCACTTAGAGTTGGCGCGACATCATACAGAAGAAGTTGGCGAATCCAAGCCCTGTTCTTAGGGCCTGTTTAAACATGCCCTAACCCCGGTAACCGGTCGCTACAACATACATTTCAGCGGAGTCCGAACGGCTTGCCGGGGGCTTGACGTGGCGCACGGTTTTGAAGTGCTTTTTCATGGCAGTGAGCATGTCGTTTTCGGTGCCGCCTTGCAGCACTTTGGCGATAAAAATGCCGTCGGGGTTAAGTATTTCAAAGGCGAAATCAAGTGCCACCTCGCACAGTGCCATGATTTTCAAATGGTCCGTTGCTGCGTGCCCGGTCGCCGGGGCCGCCATATCGCTTAAAAC
>CBFDEA010000226.1:0-4294 GCA_965603695.1 uncultured Rhodospirillaceae bacterium
ACCTGGCGGATCAGGGGCGCGGGCGGTCTATCCATTATTGGTATTTCGCACCAGCTGCAGGAACGTCTCGCCATCAGCGACCGGGTCAATGTGCTCAGGCGTGGCCGGATGGTCGGCCAAATCGACACCAAGGACGCCGACCGCAATTCCCTGGCCGAAATGATGGTCGGGCGTGAAGTGTCGCGACCGACCGTCGAACACATGCAGGCGGGGGCGCCGGTGGTCGCGCTTGATCGAGTGACATTATCAGGCGGTCGCGGCCACAAGCCGCTGCTCGACGATGTCAGCCTGACTATTCACGCCCACGAAATTATCGGCCTGGCCGGTGTCGCCGGTAACGGCCAGTCGGCCCTGGGCGACCTGCTCAGTGGATTGCGCACCCCCTCAAGCGGCTCTGTGCGCATTACCGGTGAGCCCGCCTCTGAATATAGCCCCCGCGCCTTTATCGGCCATGGCATTGGCCGGATTCCAGAAGACCGTCACGAAAAGGGCGTCGTCGGCGATATGAGCGTCTGGGAAAATCTGATCAGCGAAAATCTGCGCCAGCAACCGATGTGGGATTATGGCCGACTGATTAATTTCAAAGCCTGCCGGGCATTCGCCGCCAACCTGATCGAACAATTTGACGTGCGCTGCGAGACCATGGAAATGCCAGCCAAACAGCTTTCGGGTGGCAACATGCAGAAACTGATTCTGGCCCGCACCCTGCAAAACAATCCGCGCTTTATTCTTGCCAACCAGCCGGTCCGAGGCCTCGACGAAGGGGCCATTGCCGCCGTCCACGAACGCCTGCTTGCCGCCAAAAAGGGCGGTGCCGGTGTCTTGCTGGTGTCCGAAGATCTGGATGAACTGTTCGTCCTGGCCGACAAGATCGCGGTGATTTACCACGGCCATATCAGCCCGCCCATAGCGGTCAAGGATTTGAGCGTCCGTGACGTCGGCATCATGATGGCCGGTGATTTAAACCACCTGCAAGGAGTCCCCGCATGAGGCTGGAACCACGCGAGCACGTGCCCATGTGGATGGTGCTATCGGCCCCCATCGCGGCCATTGGTGTGGCCATGGTGTTGGTGTCGGGTCTGGTGTTGTGGACCGGCGAGTCGGTCTTCGACGCCTACATGGCCCTGTTCAAGGGGGCTTTTGGCTCGCGCTTCGCCTTTGCCGAAACATTGACGCGAGCAACCCCTGTAATGTTGACGGGCCTCGCCGCGGCGGTCGCCTTCCGTGCCCGCTTCTGGAATATCGGGGCCGAAGGTCAGCTTTATTGTGGCGCATTGGCGGCGACTTTTTTCGGCACCGGGCTGGTAACCCTGCCGCCGGTACTGATGATTCCATTCCTGTTTATCATGGGTGCACTGGCCGGTGGCATGGCCCTGGCCTTACCGGTTTATTTAAAAACCAAATTGAAGGTCGATGAAGTCGTCACCACCCTGTTGCTTAACTTTGTCATTTTACTGTTCGTCAATTATCTGCTCGAAGGGCCGCTACGCGATCCCCTGTCCATGGGCTGGCCGCAAGCCGCAGCCATCATCGACGAAGGGGTTTTACCACGGATTTTGGCGAAAAGCCGCCTGCACATGGGGTTGATTGTCGCCATCGTTTCCGCCGTGCTGGTCTGGCTGACCATGCGCTTTACGGTCTGGGGATATGAAATTCGTGCCGTTGGCCACAATCCGCAGGCCGCGACATTCGCCGGGATCAGCATCAACCTGACGGTCCTGCGGGTCGCCCTGCTCAGTGGCGGGCTTGCCGGTTTTGCCGGGGTGACGGAGGTCGCCGGTCTGAAAGGTTACCTGACGTTGGATCTGTCGCCGGGCTTCGGCTATTCCGGCATCGCCGTTGCCATGCTGGCCAATCTGCACCCGCTGGGGGTGATCGCCTCGGCCATATTCCTGGCCGGTATTTATGTCGGCGCGGATTCAATGAGCCGCGCCATCAACATACCCAACTATATTGCCGATGTTCTGGTCGCGGTATCCGTGCTGGCGGTTCTGGTCAGCCTGATGTTGACCCATTACCGTGTAAAATTTCGCTAGGAAGGGAGATGCAGAATGCTTGATATACTTGAAGTCTTCCTGACCGCAGGGTTCTGGGCGGCGACGATCCGTATCGCCTGTCCGCTTATTCTGGGGACCATCGGCGAGCTGATTTGCGAGCGCGCCGGGGTGCTCAATCTGGGCATCGAGGGCATCATGACCATCGGCGCCATGGCCGGGTGGATGTGGGTCTATCAGGGTGGCGACCTGTATACCGGCCTGCTGTTTGCCGCCTTCATCGGGGCCATGTTCGGCTGGTTGCACAGTTTGTTTACAGTGCATCTTGGCCTGTCCCAGCATGTTTCGGGCATCGGCATTACCATGCTTGCCTCTTCTTTAAGTTTCTTCGTTTTCCGCATGATGCTGCCGTCGAGCACGACACCGCCGAAGATTGTCCCATTCCAACCAGTCAATATTGCGGGCTTGTCCGATATGCCGTTCCTGGGTGAGGCGCTGTTTTCCCACACGCCCTTTACCTACATGATCTTCGCCATCGTCCCCATCGTCATCTACGTACTTTACAAGACGCCGGTCGGCCTGGCCGTGCGCATGGCCGGGGAAAACCCGATGGCGCTGGAAGCCCAGGGCATCAACGTCCTGTCCATCCGCACCGGGGCCGTGGTCACCGGCAGTGCGCTGATGGCCGTCGGTGGTTCTTACCTGACGATGTCGGCCTTTGACGCCTTTTTCTTCGGCATGATCAACGGCCGTGGCTGGATTTGCGTGGCCCTGGTGATCTTCGCGTCCTGGCGGCCGGGCAAGGCCCTGCTTGGGGCCTTGCTGTTTGCCGGTCTTGACGCCCTGCAGGTGCGGGCGCAACAATTTGCCGGGACTCTTATTCCCTACCAGTTCTTCCTGATGCTACCCTATGTCTTAAGCATCGCGGCGATGGTCGTCATGGCCCGCCGGGCCAGCTACCCCAAGGCGCTGCTGACCCCGTTCCGACGCGGCGAGAGAGTATAGTTTATGTTTGACCTGATCGTTAGAAACGCCAGTCTTTCCGGCCATGAGGCCTTGATGGATATTGCCGTCAAGGGCGGCAAGATCGTCGAAATCGGCCACGCCCTGAGCGCCGAGACAGCCGAGGAAATCGATGCCGCCGGCCATCTGGTTTCCCCGCCCTTCGTCGATAGCCATTTCCATATGGACGCGACGCTGACTTACGGCCAGCCGCGCATCAACGCCAGCGGCACACTTCTTGAAGGCATCGCCCTGTGGGCCGAACTGAAACCGACACTCAGCGTTGAGGAAATCAAGGCCCGCGCCTTGCGCTTTTGCCGCTGGTCGATAGCCCGGGGCACGCTGGCCATACGCTCCCACGTCGATATTTCCGATCCCCGGCTACTCGCCGTGCAGGCATTAATCGACGTCCGTGAAGAGATCAAGTCGTGGCTCGACCTGCAATTGGTCGCCTTCCCCCAGGATGGTTTCCTGCGCTTGCCCACGGCCCGCAACAATCTGCTTCGGGCCCTTGATATGGGCGTCGATGTGGTTGGCGGCATTCCGCATTTTGAACGGACCATGGCCGACGGTGCGGAGTCTGTCACCCAACTCTGCGAGATTGCCGCCGCCCGTGGCCTGATGATCGACATGCACTGCGATGAGTCCGATGACCCGATGTCACGCCATATCGAAACACTGGCGCGCGAGACCCAGCGCCTGGGCCTTGCCGGTCGGGTCGCCGGATCGCATCTGACTTCCATGCATTCCATGGACAATTATTATGTCTCCAAGCTGATGGCGCTGATGCTTGAAGCCGATATTCAGGTCATCGCCAATCCGCTAATCAACATTACCCTGCAAGGCCGCCACGACAGTTACCCGAAGCGGCGCGGTATGACCCGGGTCAAGGAACTGATGGCAGAGGGCATCAATGTCGCCATGGGCCATGATTGCGTGATGGACCCCTGGTACAGCCTTGGCAGTCACGACATGCTCGATGTCGCCCACATGGGGTTGCATGTGGCGCAGATGACCGGACTTTCCGAAATGAACGCGGTGTATGAGGCGGTCACCGGCAATGCCGCCCGCGCCATGAACCTGGACGGCTACGGCCTGGACGTCGGCTGCCACGCCGATATGGTGATCCTGCAATGCCATGACCGGATCGAGGCACTACGCCTGCGCCCCGCCCGTCTTTATGTCATCCGGCGCGGTAACGTTATCGCCAAGACGGCCGCCGCTGAACCAATTGTTTCACTTGGCAACGGCGAGGAAGCCGTCTCTGTGGTTGTGCAGAAGCAGTACGAGGGAAACAC
>CBFDEA010000227.1:0-4274 GCA_965603695.1 uncultured Rhodospirillaceae bacterium
CTCGCTGCCGCCTTCCAGCTTGACCCCGGCGCAGCCGACTTCCTTCATCACCCGGGCCGCGTTCCTGAAGGCCACCTGGGGGCTTTCCTGATAGGACCCGAACGGCATATCGACGATAACGCAGGCTTTACTGGCCCCCCGCATGACCGCCTTGCCGTGGGCGATCATCATGTCGAGTGTCACCCCCAGGGTGTCTTCAAGGCCATAGAGCACCATGCCAAGACTGTCGCCGACCAACAGCAGATCGGTGTTTTCATCGAGCAGTTGCGCGGTCAGCGACGTGTAGGCCGTCAGGCAGACCAGCGGGTCGCCGCCCTTGCGGGCGCGAATATCGGTGACGGTGACTTTTCTGTTTTCACGATGAACGCTCAAGGCGGCGATTCCTTTTTGTAGACTGTGAGATGGGTGAGGCCCCGGCAATCTTAAACCTATTTGGGTGGACGGCGAAACCTTGCACGGAACGCCCAGAACAGAACGCCGACGAAAAACACCAGCATCCAGGCGACTCTATACTCATTGAGCGATTCTATAAATGCATCCATCTGACGCCTCCCAATAAAAAAGATATTGGTCAATGATCCTCAAAGGCAACAAAATATTCCCATTGGCAATATCAAAGGGTAGCATGCCTGCATGATAAAGATGGGCATACACATTGATGGAAAATTCGCCTTGGCGCTATTGGCAGTCGCTCTGCTGAGCGGTTGCGCCAAAAAATCCGTGCCGCCCGAACCGGTGGCGCAGATTAATCCGCAGGCCGCACCCGAAGCGGCAATAACCATCCCAACAAGAGAAATACGTGTCCCCGTACAGTCCGATAAATGGATGATCGCCGTCGCCAACCCGTTGGCGGCGCAAGCCGGGCGGCAAATATTGCGGGCGGGCGGCAGCGCCGTTGACGCGGCAATCGCCGCCCAAATGGTCCTGGGTCTGGTCGAGCCACAATCCTCCGGCATCGGCGGTGGTGCCTTCATGATGCATTTGGACGGGCAAAGCGGCCAGGTTGCCGCCTATGGCGGACGGGAAAAAGCGCCGGCCAATGCCCGCCCGGAGATGTTTCTCAATGCCGACGGAAAACCGCGTAAATTCTTCGACGCCGCCGTTGGCGGGCTTTCCGTTGGCGTGCCGGGCTTGCTGAGGATGCTGGAGATGGCCCACAAGGAACATGGGAAGCTCCCCTGGGCCCGGCTTTTTGAACCGGTTATCAAATTGGCCGAAAATGGTTTTTCCGTTTCTCCCCGACTAAGCGGCCTGATCGCAAAAGATAAATACCTGAAGGTTTTCGGACCCACGGCCAACTATTTCCATGACGCCGAAGGCAATCCCCTTGCCGTCGGGCACACTCTCAAAAACCAGCCACTTGCCGATACCATGGCCCTGATTGCCGCCAATGGTGCCGACGCCTTCTATCGTGGCGACCTGGCCCGCAATATCATCGATACGGTCAGTAACGCCCGCCAGAACCCCGGCACCCTGTCCATGGCTGACATGCTGTCCTACAAAGCGGTGAAACGCGAACCGGTCTGCCTGTTCTATCGTCAGTGGGTCGTCTGCGGCATGGGTCCGCCGTCGTCCGGTGGCCTGACCGCCTTGCAAATTCTTGGCATCCTGCAAACCTTTGATCTGCCCGGCATGAAACCAGACGAGGACGGGATCATGGACGTGCGCGCCGTTCACTTGATCGCCGAGGCCTCAAAACTAGCCTTCGCCGACCGTAACACCTACATCGCCGATCCCGACTTCGTGCCGGTTCCCAGTGCCGGAATGCTCGATCCGGGCTACCTGGAATTACGCGCCGCGGAGATATCGCCAGACAAGGCGCTTGATGGCGCGACCCCCGGCATGCCGGGCTTAAGCAACAGTTGGAATTTCACGGGCGGCACTGACAGCCCCGGATTATCGACCACGCATATCAGCATTATCGATGCTGAGGGTAATGCGGTGTCGATGACATCAAGTATCGAAAACGCCTTTGGCTCGCGGATGATGACCGACGGTTTCCTGCTTAACAATCAACTGACCGATTTTTCTTTCGCCCCTGAACGTGATGGCGGCCCCGTCGCCAACCGTGCCGAAGGCGGCAAGCGGCCACGTAGTTCCATGGCCCCGACTCTGGTCATCGACGGCGAAGGCAAGGCGGTTCTGGCCATTGGATCGCCGGGTGGGTCGCGCATTATCGGCTATGTCGCCCAGGCGATTATCGCCGCCCTTGACTGGGATATGGACATTCAAAGTGCCCTCGACATGCCCCACATGACCAACCGAAACGGCTCGACCGATCTGGAACCCGGCACCGGCCTGGACAAGCTGACAGCGGCCCTGGAATCCTTGGGCCACACTGTCGCGCTTAAAAAGATGACCAGCGGATTGCACGCCGTACAAGTTAAAGATGGTAAACTGTACGGTGGTGCCGATTACCGCCGCGAAGGCGTCGCGCTAGGCGACTAATTCCAGCCCTCGACACCCTTCATGTTCGGCAGACTGTGGGCGATTCCCTTGTGACAGTCGATGCAGGTTTTATCCCCACCAGCCAGATAACGCTGGTGCTGATCCGATGCCCGCGGGCTTTGCAAGGTAATATCCATGGAGTCGTAACTGTGGCAATTTCGGCATTCAAGGGAATCATTAGCCTTGAAACGGGCCCATTCGTGCTGCGCCAGTTCCAGTCGTTTGGCCTGAAACTTCTCGCGCGTGTCGATGGTGCCGAAGAGCTTGCCCCAGACTTCTTTCGTCGCCGCCATCTTGCGGGCGATCTTGTTGCTCCAGTTATGGGGCACATGACAATCCGGGCAAGTGGCGCGAACGCCCGAGCGGTTGGCGTAGTGAATGGTCGGCTGCAGTTCTGCATACACATTATCGCGCATTTCGTGACAACTGGTGCAAAACGCTTCCGTATTGGTCAATTCCAAGGCCGTGTTAAAGCCGCCCCAGAAGATGATGCCGGCAACAAATCCGCCTAAAGTCAGAAAAATCAGGCTGAAATGGCGACTTGGGGCATTGAGCATTCGCCAATACCGCTTGATCTTTTCGAAGAACAACACTGCTTAATTGCCCTTCTGAATCAATGTTTCGACATCGACGAAACTGTTAGCGACCAATGGTTTGGAGCCATATCTTGGGACGTGACACTGGGTACAGAAATAGCGTCTCGCGGTCACTGACGTCAGCACCTGGTTGTCGGCATCCATAAAGTGGGTGATCGAAATCATCGGCGCTTGTGAACGTTCAACGGCAGTACGGCTGTGGCAGCTCATACATTTGTTGGAATTCAGGTCTGATGGGGAATGGTCGGCGGCTGTTCCGGGTAGCTACGCGATTGGCGCAAGCTGGTGTTGGACTGACGCGACATCGCAGGGGCGCTCGGCAAATCACCAATTTCAATGCCGCCGCGCAACGTCGCAATGGGTTCGCCCGCCGGCGCGTTCGCTACCAGCAGGAAAACAGAGAGCCCGGCGACGACGCCAAGCATCCATTTCGTTACGGCGGTCATGCCGGAACTACCTTGACTGCGCATTTTTTATAATCCGTCTGTTTTGAGATGGGGTCCGTGGCATCCAGGGTCACCTTATTGATAAGCTGACTGGCGTCGAACCACGGCACAAATATCAACCCCCGTGGCGGTTTATTCCGGCCACGGGTCTCGACCCGGCTTTTGATTTCACCACGCCGCGATTGGACCAGGACTTCGCTGCCCCGCTTAAGGCCGCGGGCGCTGGCGTCATCGGGGTGCATGAAGACGACGGCGTCGGGGAACGCCTCGTAGAGTTCCGGCACCCGTTGCGTCATCGAGCCAGAATGCCAGTGCTCAAGGACCCTGCCGGTCGAAAGCCACATGTCATATTCATCATCCGGACTTTCGGCGGGCGGCTCATAAGGCAATGCGAAAATCACCGCCTTGTTGTCCTTCTTGCCGTAGAACTGGACATCCGTGCCAAGGTCCACGTACGGATCGTGGCCGACCCGGTAGCGCCATTTGGTCTCTTTGCCGTTGACCACCGGCCAGCGCAGACCGCGCTCCTTATGATAGGTGTCGAACGGGGCAAGATCGTGGGCGTGGCCGCGACCGAATTCGGCATATTCCTCGAACAGGCCTTTCTGAATATAGAAGCCAAAATCTTTAGCTTCGTCGTTATTGTAATCAAGATTGGTATGGGTCATGGGATAGCTATCGACCTTGCCGTTTTTGAACAGCACTTCATAAAGGGTCTTGCCTTTATATTCCGGCGATTTGTCGAGGATTTCCTTAGGCCACACTTCGTCAGTTGTGAAGCGTT
>CBFDEA010000228.1:0-4264 GCA_965603695.1 uncultured Rhodospirillaceae bacterium
CTGGATGGTCTCCAAAGTCCTGTTACGTGCACCGAAGGCCGACGCATCTGAAGCCTGAAGTTTCTTGTTCCGTCGCCTTTGAGCGGTCACTATAGAGGTTGGAACTGGGCCTAATGCCCTCTTTAACAATTCTCAAAAGGTGTCCGTAAGTGGATTACCAGCAACTTTTTCTATTCGTTCTACTGGCATCTGTGCTCGTCCTTTTCATTTGGGGACGCTGGCGATATGACGTCGTCGCCTTTGCCGCGTTACTTGCGGCGAGTATTGTCGGTGTTATTGAGCCGACAAGAGTGTTTTCGGGTTTCGGCCATCCGGCAACGGTCACGGTTGCCATGGTATTGATTGTCAGTCGCGGCCTGCAAAATTCCGGTGCCATAGACCTGATCGCCCGCCACTTGTTACCCCCCCTGCAATCACCGGTCCGTCACATTGGGCTTCTGTCAATCGTGTCTGGTGCGCTATCCGCCGTTATGAACAATGTCGGTGCCCTGGTATTGCTGATGCCGGCGGCACTGCAATCGGCGGAAAAAGCAAAAAGAGCGGCTTCCCTGATCCTGATGCCGCTGTCATTCGGTTCCATCCTGGGCGGACTGGTGACCCTGATCGGGACGCCGCCGAATATTATTGTTGCCGCCTTTCGTGGAGAATTGACCGGTAACCCTTTTACCATGTTCGATTTTTCGCCCGTTGGCGGAGCCATAGCACTGAGCGGCATCCTTTTCATCGCCCTTATCGGTTGGCGACTGATCCCGGCCAACAAAAAATCCATCCTGTCTCCGATGGAGCTTTTTGACATCGAAAGCTACGTCACCGAAACAAAAGTCGGCAAAGACAGCAAAACCATCGGCATGACACTTTCTGAACTTGACGAGGCGGCCCTGCAACACGACGCTGAAATTCTCGCCGTTATTCGCCGCGGTCAGCGACTTGGCGCGCGCCGTACCGAAATCAAAGCTGGTGATTTTCTGGTCATTGAGATTGGTCCGGAAAAACTCGGCGGGCTTCTGGAAACCTTGCAACTGATCCCCGCCGGTGCGCCCAAGGGCAAAAAATACCGCTTTTTCGATACCGGGGACAGGGCCTTGAACGAAGCCCTGGTGGCCCCGGGCTCGCGGATTGTCGGACAGACCGCAGAGGCGTTGCGATTGCCCAAGCGCTTCGCTGTCAACCTGCTTGGGGTGGCACGCCAGGGTCGACCATTCCGCAGTAGGTTGCGTTCCTTCAAGTTCAAGGTCGGCGACGTGCTTCTCCTTGAAGGTGATCCGGACCGGCTTGCCGAAGTCGTCGTCTCACTCGGTTGCATGCCCCTGGCCGAGCGTGGCCTGCAGCCGCCCCGCCATCACCTTGCCTGGTTGACCATCTGCCTGTTTGGCGCAGCTGTTGCCCTGGCGTCTTTTGGCCTGCTTGCGCTACCGCTGGCCCTGGCACTGGCTGCGGGCATGATCGTCGTCCTCAACATCGTCCCACCGCGCGATATCTATGACAGTGTCGACTGGCCGGTTATCGTCCTTCTGGGGGCCATGATACCCGTTGGCCAAGCCATGGAAACACATGGCGTTACCCTGTTGATCGCCAGCACCATCCTTGAGTTATTTTCCGGTTTTCCGCCGGTTTTTGCCCTGGCCATCGTGCTGGTACTGACCATGACCTTGTCGGACATTATGAATAATGCCGCCACCGCCGTTGTCATGGCACCGGTAGCGGCAAATATGGCGCAGCAACTTGGCGTCAATGTCGATCCCTTCCTGATGGCCGTCGCCATCGGAGCATCCTGCGCTTTCCTGACGCCAATCGGACACCAGAACAACGCCCTGATCATGGGCCCGGGCGGATACTCCTTCGGCGATTACTGGCGGCTTGGCCTGCCTCTTGAAATCCTGATTGTCACCGTCAGCCTACCGATGCTGCTATGGATTTGGCCGCTGTAGGCAACAGGTTCACAACAAATTCTTAACGGTTTAACCGATACTCTTGATTCTGTTGATGGATTCGCTGCCTTGAAACTTGACAGAAACCCTGGGAATTGACATCTTCCGTCAGAATTCATCCGCAAAAGAAACCGCGAAAGATAATATTCCTTGGGTATCGATAGAAGAAAAGCTGGAACCATGTTCCTAAGAGGCCTTCTCGCGGTCGTGGTCTTGACCACGGGTATCCTGGCGTCGGCTCATTTCGTCCTCGAGCGCACAGACACGGGCGCGGCCAGCGACGAGACGACATTGGCGCTGGCACCGCTGTCGCTCGGCAATCCAGCCACCGCCGCCACCTTAACGACCCGTTCCCCGCTCCAGCAATCCGCCGATTCATCCGCAGAAATCACACCACCTCCCTATCAGATCAGTATCAACATTGGACGTGGCGACACCATGAGCGCCATCCTGGATCGTGCCGGAGTTCCCCGCAAAGATGCCAACAGCGCGATCAGCGCGTTGCGGAAAGTCTTTAATCCGACCCGTATTCGCCAAGGCCAGGAAATCAAAATTTCTTTTCAGGCCAACGCCGAAGCCCTTAACAACGCAGGCGCAACCGGGTCTGGTGAATTCCTCGGCCTTTCCCTATTGCCGGACTTCCAGCACCGGATCGTCGTCGCCCGCGGGCATGATGACGTTTTCAGCGCCAACAGTGAAAAACGTGTCCTGACAGCCGAGCCCATACGCGCCGCCAACACGATTTCCCAAAGCCTTTATCTTGCCGGAAACAAGGTCAAGGTCCCCAATTCCGTTTTGGCTGAACTGATCCGCCTGTATTCGTGGGACGTTGATTTTCAGCGTGACATTCGCACGAACGATGCCTTCGAACTGATGTATGAGCGTTTTTCCGACACAAACGGCGAGCCGGTTTATAACGGTGACGTCATCTTCGCCGCACTGGAGTTGAGCGGCAAACGCCATGCGATTTACCGTTATACCCTGGCCGACGGCAGCGTCGATTATTTTGACGAAAAAGGCCAAAGCGCCAAGAAGGCGCTGATGCGCACACCAATCGATGGTGCCCGCCTGTCATCAGGCTTCGGCAAGCGCAAGCACCCGGTGCTGGGTTACACAAAAATGCACAAGGGCCTGGATTTTGCGGCCCCGCGTGGCACCCCGATTTACGCCGCCGGCAATGGCACCGTCCAGCATGCAGGACGCAAGGGCGCTTACGGCAATTTCGTCCTGATCCGCCACAATGCGGATTATTCGACCGCCTACGCCCACATGAAGCGGGTCAACACGGCCAAGGGGCGGCGCGTCAAACAGGGTCAGATCATCGGTTATGTCGGTACCACCGGGCGTTCAACCGGGCCGCATCTGCATTATGAAATCCGTCGCGCCGGTCGTCAGGTCAATCCTCTGCGCGTCAAAATGCCGTCCGGGCGCAAGCTTAAAGGCGCGGAACTGGCGGACTTCCAGGCGACACGGGCGACAATCGAGCGCCAGTACGCCGAGCAGGCTCTACCGGTCAAACTAGCGGCAAACTAGATCATTCCTTGGGTTTCTGAAACAAGCCGGCAGCCATATTGCGGTTGATGTCGATCAGCGGCTGGACGCTTTCGAGCGACGGGGCGGCACGCGCCATCAGGGTTTGTTTATCGACAAAAATGCTGAGTCTCAGGATATCCTGACGCAAATCTTCGGGCAGTCGCCCGGCGTCATCCTGCAAATTGGCCTGCAGCAGCGTCCATAATTTCTGATTGCTCTGCAGGGCATCTTCGAAGGCTGTGGGATCAAGGGGGGCGCACGCCGCTTGATGGAGATTGCCTGCCGATTTAGCGAACGCTTCGGCCTCCGCGGCGCGACCGCTAAGGGCCGATTTCTGAACCTGTCCGTATGTTTTTGTTCTGTCCACTAGAACAGATTGGCGATGGCCCGGCTATTGTCGGACATTAATTTCAGGGAAACATTGCCGAGCTTCTGGCGGACCTGCAAGGCGAGAAGATTAGCCGCTTCCTTTTCCAGATCGGCGGCAACCAGTTTGTCGGAGCCAACTTGCAAGGTAGTGCTGAGGTCGGCACTGAACTGCTCACGGATGCTCAAGATCGAGACGTCGGTGGAGAAGGAGCGTTCGCGCACGCGGACTGCCTGCGTCGCGTCGTCAAGTCCAGCCAGTGCCGCGCTGATATCGGCGTCGCTTGCGAAATTTCCATAATCCGTGGCGGCAGAACCGATGCCGAGCCCGGCGCTGTCGGCGGCGGCACCGGATATGGCCAGGGTGTCGCCCTTATCATTAAGCGCCGCCTGAAGAACCTGCGGTGAACCGCTAATCAGGCCAACGCCGGAATAAC
>CBFDEA010000229.1:0-4239 GCA_965603695.1 uncultured Rhodospirillaceae bacterium
GCCAAGGGGAAAGAAAACGCCGTTGCTCCAGACGCCGAAAGCACCGTCGCGCTCAAGCCCGAGGGCGACCAGATCGTAAAACACCGACCGGGCGATCTTGGCTTCCAGATTGTCGCGGACAGTGACATACGGCGAGGGTTCCTGGGTTTGCGGATCGATGGCGACGCGGATCGGATTGTCGGGCCCGGCGCTCAGGGTGTCGCCGACATTGGTCTCGAAGCGAAGGACCTGGTTCTCAGCGTGGCCCTGGACGTCCATGATGACGGCGATGAAGGGGGCGTCCTCGACCTGGATGCGGCCTTTCTCGACCGGGGTTTGCAGCCAGTAGTCGCCACTTTCGTCTTTTGTAAGGACACTGGCGAACAGCTTGACCAGTTCCTTGCGGCCAATGGGCGAGCCCTCGTGGAACCACTGGCCTGTCTTATCGATTCGGATATCGATTTCGCCGCAGAGCGCGTCCACGGGCAAGGATTTTTTTTGCTTGTTCATAGCCCATCCCAGTGAGGTTCGGATCCGCATTCTTCGGCAAAAAAATCGACGAAGGCGCGGACTTTAGCAGATAGATAGCGGTTGTGGGGATAGACGGCGTAAATCGCCAAGTCGGTTTCGCAGAATTCGGTCAGCACCGCTTGCAGGGCGCCGCTTATCAATTCGTCTTTGACGATAAAGGCCGGGCTTAGTAAGACGCCGGTGCCTTTGAGCGCTGTCGCCCGCAAGGCTTCGCCGCTATTGGCGCGGATGTTGCCCGACACCTTGACTGAAATCTTGCCTTCCGGGCCCCGGAACGACCATTCATTGCCGGTCAGCAGGTAACTGTAGATTAGGCAGTTGTGATCCTTCAATTGCGACGGGCAGGTAGGGATGCCGTGTTCCTGCCAATACGCGGGGGTCGCGCAAAGGGCCTGGCGGAACGGTGCCAATTTACGGGTGATCAGGGTCGAGTCTGGCATCCGGGCGATGCGGATAGCGACGTCGAAACCTTCATCAAGAAGATCGACGACGCGGTCATTCAAAACCATATCGACTTTAATATCTGGATAGCGGCTGAGGAAGTCGGGTAAGGCCGGGGCGATATGCAATATGCCAAATGACATTGGCACGTTAATGCGTAGCGTGCCGCGCGGCTCCGCGTGCAAGGCGCTGACCGCCTGTTCGGTTTCCTCGACGTCCTGGACGATGCGCCGGGCGCGTTCGTAAAAGGTCGCGCCCACTTCCGTCGGCGACAGTTTGCGGGTGGTGCGGTTGAGCAACCTGACCCCCAGGTGGTCCTCAAGCTTGGAAATATGCTTGCTGACCGCCGATTTGCTCATATTCAACTCGCGGGCGGCGGCGGAAAAACCTCCGCTTTCAACGACCTTTGTAAAGACGGTGAAGCCGTTCAGGGTATCCATGGCAATGCCTTAATAGTTTCCTATATGGAAACAATTATATTCTAAATAGGATAATTGTCTACGATTTATATAGACCATACATTCTCCCGGCGATCATTCAAACGCTTGCCAAGCGTCTAACAGTTTAAGGAGAAAGAACATGACCAACGAAAATTCGTCCTCATATGCGGCACTGATACTGCGCCTGGCCCTAGGCGTCATGCTGATCGCCCATGGCTTCCTGAAGATATTTGTCTTCACCATGCCCGGAACCGTCGGCTTCTTCGAATCCATCGGTTATCCGGGCTCCCTCGCCTATGTCGTGACTCTGTTGGAGGTCGGCGGCGGGGTAATGCTGATTGCAGGTCTGTACGTCCGTCCCGTCTCCCTCGCCATTATCCCGATTCTTTTGGGTGCTGCCCAGGTTCACTTTGCTAATGGCTGGGTCTTCAGCGCAGAAGGTGGTGGCTGGGAATACCCGGTATTCCTGACGGTGGCGGCGGTTGTTCAATCGCTTTTGGGCGAAGGTGCCTATGCGGTTCGCCTGCCGATTCTAGGTCAGGTCCGCAACGGCGCTTGATCTTCCTTAAGCGGCTCTGTGCTTGCGTCTATTCAATCCTTAACAATCAAACAGGAGTTCCCCATGACCCATCTTCTCGCCATTACATCCAGCCCTAAAGTTGAAGGTTCCGTTTCCAATGCGCTGGTTCAGGACTTTGTCGATAACTGGATATCCGCCGACCTCAAAACGGATGTCACCCGGCGCGATGTCGGGCTTACCCCGCCGCCGCATCTGGACGGGTCGACCATCGACTCCATCTACACGCCGCCGGGTCAGCGCGACGACAGCGCCCAGCATCTGATTGTTCTTTCCGATACCCTGGTTGAAGAACTTGAAGCAGCAGATGTTATCGTCATTGGCGCGCCGATGCATAATTTTGGTCTGCCTTCGGGCCTGAAAACATGGATCGATCATATTGCCCGTGTCGGGCGGACTTTCGCCTATACCGAAGCAGGCCCCAAAGGCATGTTGAGCGATAAGAAGGTTTTTGTCCTTGGAGCCAGGGGCGGCAACTACTCCCCTGACAGTCCGGCCCATGGGATGGATTTCGTAACGCCGTATTTAAGGGCCGTGCTTGGCTTTATTGGCATCGATGATGTGACGTTCATACACGCCGAAGGCGTTGCCTCTGGCGGCGAGGGGATTGCCGTTGCCCACGAAGCGGTTAAAGCAGCCGTTAGCGGCATGGCCTTGTGAACCTCTGCATCAAGGAAGAACGACAGGGCTAAATTAATTGAAGCTATCTGGCGGGAAGGTCACTATGGAGCACAATAATTAATCTGATCGATAGTGACCTTTCAATCGCCCAAACCTGCGCAAGACCGAGGAGAATTCCAATGATCGAAGTCACCCCACTTGAAGACCTGGGCCATGCCGATCATGGCTGGCTCGATGCCCGTCATCATTTCAGTTTCGCTAACTATTATAACCCCGCGCGCATGGGCTTCGGCCCCCTGCGGGTGTGGAACGACGATATGATCAAGGCCGGTCGGGGCTTCCCCATGCACCCGCACGAGGACATGGAAATCATCACCTATATCCGCAAGGGGGCGATTTCTCACGCCGACAATCTGGGCAACGAGGGCATCACCGAAGCCGGCGACGTGCAGGTGATGAGCGCCGGAACCGGCATCGTTCATTCCGAATATAACCGCGGCGACGTCGACACCGAACTGTTCCAGATCTGGATCGAGAGCGACCGCCGCGGCCACGCGCCACGGTGGGACAGCGCCAAGTTCCCCGAAGCCGGGCGCGGGGCCAGGCTGGAGCCGTTGGCTTCGGGTCGGGCGGGCCATCAAGGGGCGTTGATGATCCACCAGGACGCCGCCCTTTTCGGCACCACCCTGGAGGCCGGTCAAAGCGTCAGTCATACCCTGGAGCCGGGCCGCCGCGCCTATCTGGTCGCCGTGCGCGGAGCCGTCCGGGTCAACGGCGTCGAGGCACCGCCGCGTGCCGGTGTCGCCCTGACAGACGAGAGCGAGATCGTCATCGAGGCGCTGGCCCCCGGCGAGGTCGTCTTGCTCGACCTGCCCTGACGTGAAATTATTTTTGGACTGCAGGGCGGCGTCGGGTCACCAGATAGATTGCCCCCAAGATTAAAACGAGCGCGACAATTGCGCTCGGCTCCAGCGTCTCGTTGAGAAAAATGACACCCATAAAAGCACCCGCGACGGGGACGACAAAATTGACCTGGGACATGCGAGTCGCGCCAAGGCGCGGGACCAGATAAAAGTATATCAGGGTCGCAATAGCCGTCGGAAAAAGACCCAGATAAAGCACGGCTATTATGGATTGGGCGCTTGCCTGGGGGAGGTGCGTCGGCTCATCAATGATCAGTGCAGCGACGACAATAATCACGGTTCCCGTCAACATCGAACCGGCCGCCATTTCCAAAGCAGGCCGCGTCGCGTATTTGCGAACGTAAAGAGTGGTAAAGGCATAACAAAGAGCCGCGCCAAGGATGGCCGTTTGCCCTGCAAGGTGGCTTCCAAGACCGTTCAGGGATGCCGGGCCGACCAGCACAATGAGCCCAATGATGCCGAAAGAAATACCGGCGATGGCGCTAGGGATCAATTTTTCGTCAGGATGCGCCAAAGGGGCGAGCAAGACGGTGACAACCGGGGCAATGCCCATCAGTAGTGCCGCAAGACCGCTTTCGACATGCAGTTCGCCAAATCCGATCAGGGAAAAAGGAACGACACTGCCCATCGTGCCGCTGACAAAAAAGACGCCCCAGGAGCGCAAGTCCGAAGGCAGTGAAAGGGATTTTGCAAGCAATAAAATAAGCATAAATATAGTGCCGATCAG
>CBFDEA010000230.1:0-4236 GCA_965603695.1 uncultured Rhodospirillaceae bacterium
AGGCCGGGAAAATTTTGCCCCGGCCCTTTTTAACTCTTTTCGCGCATCCTGCTTCTAATAATCGAGGAAACTTCTGAGTTTGCGAGAGCGGGACGGATGCTTCAATTTGCGCAACGCCTTGGCTTCGATCTGACGTATTCGCTCGCGGGTGACCGAGAACTGTTGTCCGACTTCTTCCAGGGTGTGATCGGTGTTCATGCCAATCCCGAAACGCATGCGCAGGACGCGTTCTTCGCGGGCCGTTAAGGAGGCCAGCACCCGCGTCGTGGTTTCGCGTAGGTTGGCCTGAATGGCCGCGTCGAGTGGCTGCACCGCATTTTTGTCTTCGATGAAATCGCCAAGGTGAGAATCTTCCTCGTCGCCAATGGGCGTTTCCAAACTAATCGGCTCTTTGGCGATTTTCAGGACCTTGCGCACTTTTTCAAGCGGCATCGACAGCTTGATGGCGAGTTCTTCAGGCGTCGGCTCACGACCGATTTCATGCAACATCTGGCGCGAGGTACGGACCAGCTTGTTGATGGTTTCGATCATGTGGACAGGGATACGGATGGTCCGCGCCTGATCGGCGATAGAGCGCGTAATCGCCTGCCTGATCCACCAGGTGGCGTAGGTCGAAAACTTGTAACCGCGGCGGTATTCAAACTTATCGACGGCCTTCATCAGGCCGATATTGCCTTCCTGAATAAGATCGAGGAACTGCAGACCGCGGTTGGTGTATTTTTTGGCGTTCGAAATAACCAGACGCAGGTTTGCCTCGATCATTTACTTCTTGGCCCGGGCCGCCTCGCGCTCGCCTTTCTGGACGACGGCGACGATGCGGCGGAACTCGCCAACGGGCAAACCTGCCTCGTTGGAGATCTCGCCGATTTGCTCGCGGATTTCCTTGACCTCGTCGCCGAAGCGATTGACGAAGCGTTCCCACGCCTTGCCCGGTAATTTCTCAACCTTCTTGAGCCAGCGCGGATCGAGTTCGTGGCCGTGATAATGCTCAAGGAAGTCTTCGCGCTTGACCTTGGAAGTCACGGCCATGCGCAGAAGCTTACCTTCAAAGCCAAGCAACTGACGATTAAGGCCGTACAGGTGTTCGACCAGTTGCTCGATGCGGGCGTTGTTCAGGTGGACGCCGTCCATCAGCGTGATCAGCTCATGGCGCAACTTGACATAACGCTTTTCCTGGGGCGGCTTGATGGTTTCGCCGTCGGAGAACGCTTCCATGCGCTGCAACTGCAAGCGATGCAGTTTCTTGTAGGTCTTGGCGATAATTTCAAAGGTCTCGATAACTTCCGGCATCAGCTTGGCTTCGAGCGCGGCCAGTGACAGGTTTACCTCTTCATCGGCTTCTTCTTCGGCGTCGGCAGCCTTTTCAGCCTCGGTTTTTTCGCCGCCTTCTTCATTGTCGTCGTTTGCCGGCTTGGCCGCTTCCACGACTTCTGCTTTCTGGCGCGCAACACTATCATTACCCGGTGCGTTCTCGGCGATGGTGGCGTTTTTCGGGGGCTGGCCCGGGCCGCCGCCGTGGGTCGCGTCAAGGTCGATGATATCGCGCAGCAACATTTTTTCATCGAGCAGGGCGTCATGCCATTCGACGATGGCACGGATGGTCAGGGGGTTTTCGCAGATCCCGCCGATCATCATTTCGCGACCGGCCTCGATACGTTTGGCGATGGCGATTTCGCCTTCGCGGGATAGCAGTTCGACCGAGCCCATTTCGCGCAGGTACATGCGTACCGGATCATCGGTACGGCCAAGGTCGCTCTCGTCAACATTGCCGCTGGCTTTTTCGGTTTGCTCCTCGGGCTCCCCTTCCTTGGACGCTTCCTCACTGTCTTCGCTCTCGACGACGTTGATGCCCATCTCGGAGAGTTGGGTCATGGTGTCTTCGATTTGCTCGGAGGAGACCTGTTCAGGCGGCAGCGCCCCGTTCAGTTCGTCATACGTGACAAACCCGCGCTCTTTACCCTTGGCCAGCATTTTCTTAACGGCAGCACCCAGGGTGTCCAGCAGAGGACCGTCTGTGGTTTCTTCTTGGCCGTTTGTTTTTTCCGCTGTGGCAGTCGTTTTGGTCGCCATCTACACCTTCTTAAATCATTGCTTCAAGGGGCGTTGTTTAAAATAACTACCCCTGCCCCGACTGTCGCCGCTTTTGAGCCAACAGCACCATCGAGGCGATTTCTATTCATACTTTAACTTTTGCTGCGTCCTGCCTGATTTTCTTCAATGCCTTTTGACGCTTCTATCTTCTGTTCGGATAACGAATTGAACCTATTGTAGTTTTCAGAAGACATATCATCTTTCAGGCGGTCGCGCTCCTGTTGAATTTCGATCCCCAGATCCGTGTTCTTATATAGTGCGTATGTCTCTTCCCAGCCCTCCAGGGCGGTTTCGCTATCGGTCTTTTGCTTGGCGTAAAATGCGTTCTCGTAAACCTGGATCGCCAAAACAAAATCCAGGGTTTCGCTATACCCATTCTCTTTGAGGTGGCGTTTCACACCCTCAGAGTCAAGGTCCGGCTCCCCGGCCAAGGTCTTTAGAACTTCCTGACGTAGATTGTCAAGGCCGGGAGCCGAAAACGAGACCCCGCCAAGACGCTCCCCGACCGCGTCATAAAGCCCCGGATGGTTCAAAAGAGTGGCGATCAGAATACGTTCTTGCAGGGTATGGGCGTCTATTTTAGCGCCGGCAGCCGCGCCGACGCCAAATCCCGTCGCCCCGGCCGCTGCATGGCCGATGCGCGCGGCCCCTTTTGCGCCCTTGCCGCCGCGCCCGCCCGCTTCCCAGATACGGTCGCGGAAATTTTTCGAAAAATGCGCCCGCACGGTCGGATCGGTGATCGAACGAGCGTGATCTTCCAGGGCTTTTTGCACGGACGCCCGCTGCTCCGGCGATGTCGGCAAGCGACCACCGGTTTCAAGCTTCCACAAGACCTCCGACAGCGGCTCGGCCTGCTCGATCAGATTGGCCATGGCCTGGGCTCCCTGGGCGGCGATCAGGCTGTCCGGGTCTTCGCCCTGGGGCAAGGATATGAAGCGTAAGCCATAACCGGGTTTAAGCAGGGCCAGGGCACGCTCTGCGGCGCGCCCTTGGGCGCGGACTCCGGCGTTATCGCCATCGAAACACAACACCGGCTCGCGCACCAACTTCCAAAGTTCGATGATCTGCTGTTCGGTCAGCGCCGTCCCCAAGGGGGCGACGGCGTGCTCGAACCCGGCCTGGGCCAGGGCGATCACGTCCATATAGCCTTCGGTGACGATGACCGTGCCGTGCTGACGCGCCGGTCCAGAGGCAAGGGCCTGGTTGTAAAGAACATCGCCCTTATGAAAGAGCGCGGTTTCCGGCGAGTTGAGATACTTGGCGAGCTTCTTATTGTCATCGCCGGCCATGATCCGGCCGCCGAAGGCGATGGGCCGGCCGCGCTTGTCGGTGATTGGGAAAATCACCCGGTCGCGGAACCTATCATAAGCCTCGCGCGCCGCATCTTCGGGCTGAATAAGCAGGCCCGCAGCGATTATCTGCTCGTCGTTGATGTTTTCGCGCCTGAGCGCCGTCTTCAAGGCACCGCGCCCGTCGGGGGCGAAGCCGAGGCGGAATTTTGCGATAATGTTATCGTCGAGGCCACGGCCTTTCAGGTAATCCAGCGCCGCCCGGCCCTCGGGCATGCGCAATTGCTGTTCGAAGAAGACCGTCGCCGCCTCGACCACGTCATACAGGGACTGGCGTTTCTTGGCGTTCTCGCGCTCCTGCGGGCTGTCCATGGGGACTTCCATACCGGCATCGGCGGCCAGCCGCTCGACGGCCTCGGGGAAGGACAAACCGTCCATGTTCATGACGAAGTCGATAGCGCTGCCGTGGGCACCGCAGCCGAAGCAGTGATAGAAGCCCTTTTCCTCGTTGAGGGTGAAGGACGGCGATTTTTCCTTATGGAAGGGACACAGGCCCTGATGCTCGTTGCCCTTGTGGGTCAGCCGCACGCGCTTGCCGACTAACCCTGCGAGGCCGGTGCGAAGGCGCAACTCATCAAGAAACTGCGGCGAAAAGGACATGGTCGGGCGGTCCCGGGTGCAAGGTCATATATAGGGGCGGACGAATCCTCACCCCTCAAACGATTTTAAACCGACTGGGCGCATTGGCCTATATGCCGATTAAGCGGCTTATCCACCAACTTATGCAGAGATTAATCCACAGGCGGTGATAATTTTCGATCAGGAAAGTTGATCTTTGACCTGGGCGCTGGCCTTG
>CBFDEA010000231.1:0-4231 GCA_965603695.1 uncultured Rhodospirillaceae bacterium
AGGATGTCTCCAACCTGGATGTAAAAGACCCGCAAAAACTTGCTTTCGTCACCCAGACGACACTCAGCGTCGATGATACCCGCGACATTATCGAGCAATTGCGGATACGCTTTCCGGCCATTATTGGCCCCGATCTGAACGATATCTGCTACGCCACGCAAAATCGCCAAAGCTCGGTGCGCGACCTGTGCCAGAAGGTCGACCTGTTGTTGGTCGTCGGCGGGCAAAACAGTTCCAATTCCAACCGCCTTAAGGAAATCGGCACGGAAATGCAGGTGCGAAGCCACCTCATCGACGATGCCGAGGCTTTCCGTGAAGACTGGCTTGATGGTGTCCAAACCATTGGCATAACCGCCGGCGCATCGGCACCCGAAGAGCTGATCGTCGAATTGCTGGAGATGCTGGCGACACTGGGCGAAACAACGGTCGAAGAAATTTCCGACCTGGTCGAAAACATCCAGTTCAAACTGCCGAAAATCCTGGCGCCCCAGTAACCCTTTTCGTTGCGATTCTCACTTGCTGCGCACAGGCACATTGATAACCACCACCCCCAATATGGTAGCGCCCACACCTAAGCCAGTCATCAGCGTCATTTGCTCGCCAAGAAAGACGGCCCCCAAGATGACGCCAACACCAGCCCGAAGGTAACTTTGGCTGGCAACGCCCATGGAACCGAGCGTTTTGACGAGGCGGAAATATATCAACAGTGCAACACCCGTGCAAAGCACCGAGAGAATGATGACCGCGGCAATCGATTGGCGTGAGGGGTTCAGGGTCCAGGGTTGTTCCAGAACCAGACTCAAGGGAACAAGACAGATCGTTGCCCAGATCATCGTTCCCGCCGAGGTCACGGTAGCAGGAAGACCTGCAAACTTTTTTCCGTAAATAGCAGCCCCTGCATAAAGCAGCGCCCCGCCTAAGGCCGCCAGTTGACCGGCGATCTGTTGGCCGAGGCCCTGCAAGACATCTATGCCGACAATGAACACGACACCAACCACCCCCAGGCAGGCTCCGCCGAGCTTGCGAAAATTGACCGACTCGTGGCGGCTGATAAAAGCGGCAATCAGGAACACAAAAAGAGGCGAGGTGGAATTCAGAACGCTTGCCAGCCCGCTATCGACATATTGTTGCCCCCACGCCAGGAGCGTCCATGCGCCGATGCTGTTAAACAAGGCCTGAACGAACAACATGTGCCAAGTCTGCCCGTCGCGGGGAAAATGTTCTCCACGCCATGCCATGACCCCTAGCAAAAAGACGGCGGCGATTGTCACCCGCACCGCAATGAGCGTTACCGGCGGAATATCCGTAACCGCAATTTTTATGAACAGATAGGACGAACCCCAGAGCAATGCCAGCAGAGCCAGCAAGGCAAATTCATAGCCTGGTTTGCTGGCGATCCTGGCAATTATCAATCTCATGCTTACGAAGAATCCGACGGTGCCTGGGCACGCTCGAACATACCGTAATCACGAATGACCCCGGCCACGCGCAAACGGTAGTTCTTGAATACAGCGGCGCGCCCCTGGGCTTGCGCGTCTTGGTGCGCCTGTAAATTCCGCCACTGGGTTATAGCCGTCTCATCGCGGAAGAAGGAAAGCGACAGTATCTTTTTTTCGTCCACGAGGCTTTGAAACCGCTCGACTGAGATAAAGCCATCAATTTTCTCAAGTTGGGGACGCAAGTCTGCGGCAATGTCGAGATACTGTTGCATATGACTGGCGTGGGGTTCGACCTCGAAGATGACGGCAATCATAACTTCACCAAAGGCACATCTGCAGCAGAGGCGAGCTTCAGGAAGGTGCGGTCTTCACGCAGCAGGAATTTCTCCTTCTGGGCAAACTCGTAATTCTCCTTGCCCATTGGGTCGGCGCTAAGGCGTGCCCTGTATTGTTCATAAGCGGCAAGGTTATCGATGTTGTAGACACCATAGGCCAAGGTTGTCGAACCCTCGTGGGGCGCGAAATATCCAATTAACTCGGCCCCACAACGAGGGATCGCCTCGCCCCAGTTGCGCGCATATTGTATGAATTGATCCTTTTTAGTGGGATCAATGTGGTAACGAATAAAACAGGTAATCATTATGTCCTCCATTTCGGTAGCGGCACATTGACATATTGCGCCACCTTTATGCTTCGATTAGGATCGAACTATGAAAGAAGGACCGGACATCGCTTTACTGGGATCGCTGATCGGCGACCCGGCACGCGCCAACATGCTGAGCGCACTCATGAGCGGCAAAGCCTTGACTGTCAGTGAGCTGGCGGCGGAGGCCGGCGTCACCCTGCCGACGGCAAGTTCCCATCTCGGCAAACTGGAAGCCGGCGGGCTGTTGAGGCGGCGCAAACAGGGCCGCCATCGCTACTTTTCACTGGCCGATGAAGATGTCAGTGCGGTCCTTGAGGCAATCATGGGACTGGCCGCAAAACGGGGACACTTGCGAACCCGTACAGGCCCGAAAGACCCGGCCCTGCGCAAGGCGCGGGTTTGCTATAACCATCTGGCCGGTGAATTTGGCGTGCGCCTGTTCGACAGCCTGTTGGCCCAGGAATACCTGCTGGAAATCGACGAAAGCATTGAGCTTTCCGAAAGCGGTCGCGCTTTTATTAGCGCCTTTGGCATTGATACGGAAGCGCTTGGCAAAGCCCGCCCGCCGCTTTGCAAGACATGCCTCGACTGGAGCGCCCGGCGTACGCATTTAGCCGGTTCATTGGGCACGGCACTTCTCAACCGGTTTTATCAACTCGGTTGGGCGGAAAGACAGGAAGGTTCCCGGATTATCGCATTCACAAAAAATGGCGAGGAACGTTACCTAAGCCAGTTTCCGCTCTGAATCCTGTATCAAACAGCGCCCAGGACAATATCCGCAGCCTTGTGGCCTGATGTTATGGCCCCTTCTATGGTCGCAGGCAGGCCCGTCTGCGTCCAATCCCCGGCCAGCAGCAGATTGCCCCAGCGTGTGCGCGTAGGCGGCCTGAGGCGTACTTGTTCGGGGGTCTGGGCGATGGTTGCGCGCTTTTCCTTGATGATGCGATAGCGGCCAAGCGGGGCATCGCTTAAGTGCAATGCCGCGCTGACCTCTGCCCACAGTGCCTTGGCGAGGTTCTCGGAACTTTCCCCGGCGACATCATCGGCGGCACTGATCGTCACCGAGGCGACGTCGCCACGCACGAACAACCACTGGGAAAGCCCCCCGACGAGGCCGAGAAAACTGATGTCTTCGTGTGGAGCGGGCAGCAGGAAATGGCCGTTGACGATGGCCCTGAACGTGTCTGGCGGGTTTAAATCCGGGATCAGCGTCGCCGCCGCCTCGGCGGGCACGGCCAGGATAACCGTATCATCCCCGGCAAGGGCGATCTCGGTGTCGGCAAAAGACAATGCCCCTGCCCGCTCTGCGCTAAAATGCAACTGGCGCAGGCGCTGATTGAAGTGAACCCGTGCGCCACCCCGGCCAAGCACGGCCAGGGCCGGATCGATAAAGCTTTCGCTCAAACCTTGCCGCGCGATGCACGGGCGACAGGCGGACGCGCCGCGCCCGAAGGTCTGCCTCAGGACCGGCCACAACAGCCGTGCCGCCGCTTCCTCAGGCAGCGTATTGAGGACCGAGACACAGAGCGGTTGCCAGAATTTTCGGAACAACGAGCGGGCCGGGTCGAAGACATCGGCAACGCTGGCGTTTTCCGACGCCCAGGCCAATTTAAGGACGCTGAGATAGTCGAGAAGCGAGCCGCCCGGCACCAGACCAAGCCTCGGCCTGACCTGCCAGCGCTCCGCATTATCAAGATCGAGGAAAGGGAACAGCGCCGGACTCTGAATATCCAGAGAGTCCATCGCGCCGATGGCGCGGACATACGCCATCGCCTCGTTGTTCCCCGACAGCAGCAGATGATTGCCGTTGTCGATGCGGCGCCCAAGGGTACTGTCATGGAATGATCGGCAGCGCCCACCGCCATGGGCCGCGGCCTCATGGACGACGACGGGTTGGTTATGTTCGCTAAGGCGGACAGCGGCGGCAAGACCGGCCAGCCCGGCACCGATGACATGCACCGTCATAGCCCAAACAGTCCATATCTGATGGCCACCCAAAGCCTGGTCAATCTGGACAGGCGGACCGATTTGTCCAGGTCCACCCAGCCGCGCCGGACCAAGCGCCGCAAGATGCGCAGGTACATCTCCATCATAATAATGGCGGGGCGCACCTGGGCCTGCGGCAAACCCGACAGGATGGTGGTGG
>CBFDEA010000232.1:0-4230 GCA_965603695.1 uncultured Rhodospirillaceae bacterium
TTTCGCTTTCTTCCTGCTGGGCCAATTCAGCGCGACCGCCTTTTTCATACATATCAACGCTTTCGCGGCGTTGTTTAATCATCGATTGCAACATGGAAAGAATTTCATCATCGCTAATGCCGTCGCCGTTGCCCTTTGGACGGGCGGCGATATCCCGGTCCTTGAGCGCCGCCATGATCAGGCGGATGGTCGAGACGGTGTGAGTCTGTTTCGACTTCATCGCCGTCTTCAAAGCATCACTTATGCGCGTGCGCAGCATGGAAATTCTTCCTGTAATTAATGAGACGGGTGACGTTATAGAAAACGACTCCAAAAGGCAAATACTTGATGTATTTTAAGCCCTTGAAAACAAAGCTTCTTTTTTACCTGAACCGGAGCACTTGACGTTACCGGGCGGATTGCTTAAACACTCCCAACTTCAAATATTAAAGGACGGCGGACCCCATGTCCGAGGCCGAGAACTCAGCGCAGACGCTTCACGTCGCCCGGCCTCCGGGAGCGAGCGCCGCCGTTGTTCTTGAAGATGGCCAGGTTTTCTGGGGCCGCGGCGCCGGAATCCAGGGCGTCGCCATCGGCGAAATCTGCTTCAACACATCGCTGACCGGCTATCAGGAAATCCTCACCGATCCCAGTTACGCCGGCCAGATCGTCACCTTCACCTTCCCGCACATCGGCAACGTCGGCGTTAACGATGAAGACGTCGAGACCGACACCGCCGCCGTGCGCGGCTGCATCCTGCGTGAAGACATCACCGAACCTGCCAACTGGCGGGCGGCGGAACATCTCGATGCCTGGCTTACCAAGAACAACCTTGTCTGCGTCACCGGCGTCGATACCCGCAAGCTGACCCGGCGCATCCGCGATGGCGGCGCGCCGCGCGGTGTCCTGATCCACCTGGACGACGCCAACGAGGACATCGACATCAAGGCCCTGCAAGCCATGGCCCTGGCCTGGCCCAGCCTCAAAGGCACGGACATGGCCAAGGAAGTCAGCTGCACCCAGACCTACAGTTGGGATCAGGCGGCATGGTCCATCGAGACGGGCTACGCCACGCAAAGTAATCCAAAATATCACGTCGTCGCCGTCGATTTCGGGGCCAAGAAGAACATCCTGCGCTGCCTCGCAGCAAGCGGTTGCAAGGTCACCGTCGTGCCCGGCGACACCAGTGCCGCAGAAATCCTCGGCCATAAGCCCGACGGCGTCTTCCTCGCCAACGGCCCCGGCGACCCGGCGGCGACGGGCGTTTACGCGGTGCCGATGATCAAGGCCATACTGGACGCCGACATGCCGCTGTTCGGCATTTGCCTCGGCCACCAGATGATGGCCCTGGCCATGGGTGCGACGACGACCAAGATGCACATGGGCCACCGCGGCGCCAACCACCCGGTCAAAGACCTGGCCACGGGCCGCGTCGAAATCACCAGCCAGAACCACGGCTTCGTCGTCGAGCGCGACAGCCTGCCCGCAGGCGTCATAGAAACCCACACATCCCTGTTCGACGGCAGCCTCGAGGGCCTGCACATCGAAGGCAAAAAAGCCTTCTCAGTGCAATACCACCCCGAAGCCTCTCCGGGGCCGCAGGACAGTCATTATCTGTTCGAGCGGTTTGTTGAGATGATGGGAAACGGAAATGATTGAGCTTCCATTTTTCCCCACCCTCTCCCGTCACTCCGGCGAAAGCCGGAGTCCAGTTCTTTTTCTGGCATCTCTGGATTCCGGCTTTCGCCGGAATGACGACTTTAATGTTATTTCCGTGGTGAGCTAACCCATGCCTAAAAGAACCGACCTCAAATCCATCATGATCATCGGCGCCGGGCCTATCGTTATCGGCCAGGCTTGTGAGTTTGATTATTCCGGGGCGCAGGCTTGTAAGGCGTTGCGCGAGGAAGGTTACCGGGTGATTTTGGTTAATTCCAATCCGGCCACCATCATGACCGACCCGGCCATGGCCGACGCCACGTATATCGAGCCGATCACGGTCGATATGCTGGAGAAGATCATCGCCAAGGAGCGCCCCGACGCGGTGCTGCCGACCATGGGTGGGCAGACGGCGCTGAACGCGGCGATGGATCTGGAAGCCGCCGGAATTCTTGAAAAATACGACGTCGAGCTGATCGGCGCCAACTCAAAGGTTATCGCCAAGGCCGAGGACCGCCAGTTGTTCCGCGACGCCATGGAGAAAATCGGCCTGGATTGCCCGCGCAGCCACGTCGTTAAGGATATGGAAGAAGCCCGCGCCGCGATGATAGATATCGGCCTGCCGATGATCATCCGCCCGTCCTTTACTATGGGCGGCATCGGCGGCGGCATCGCCTATAACACCGCCGAGTACGAGGAAATCGTCGCGGGCGGCCTGGATGCATCCCCGGTCACCGAAGTGCTGGTCGAGGAATCGGTGCTCGGCTGGAAAGAATTCGAGATGGAAGTGGTCCGCGACAGTGCCGACAACTGCATCATCATCTGCTCTATCGAGAACGTCGATCCCATGGGCGTCCATACCGGCGACAGCATCACCGTCGCCCCGGCCCTGACGCTGACCGACAAAGAATACCAGATCATGCGCAATGCCTCGATCGCGTGCTTACGCGAGATCGGCGTCGATACCGGTGGCTCGAACGTGCAGTTCGCCGTCAACCCGGAAACCGGGCGGCTGATCGTCATTGAAATGAACCCGCGGGTGTCGCGCTCATCGGCCCTGGCCTCGAAGGCGACCGGCTTCCCGATTGCCAAGGTCGCCGCCAAGCTGGCCATCGGCTACACCCTCGATGAGCTGATGAACGACATCACCGGCATCACCCCGGCCAGTTTCGAGCCGACCATCGATTACGTGGTGACGAAAATTCCACGCTTCACCTTCGAAAAATTCCCCGGCACCGCCCCACTTTTATCGACGGCCATGAAATCCGTCGGCGAGGCCATGTCCATAGGCCGGACCTTTGCCGAATCCCTGCAAAAGGGCCTGCGTTCCATGGAGACCGGCCTGACCGGCCTTAATGAAATCGACATCGAGGGTGCGGAAGGCGGCGACAAGAATGCCGTCAAGCTGGCCCTGACGATCCCCAGCCCAGACCGCCTGCTGGTCATCGCCCAGGCCTTCCGCCACGGCTTGACCTTAAGCGAAGTACAGGCCGCGTCGAAATACGACCCGTGGTTTCTCGCCCAGATCGAACACATCGTCGCCGTTGAGGAAGAAGTCCGAAAGAACGGCCTGCCCAAAGACGCGCCGAGTCTGCATAAACTCAAGAAAATGGGCTTTTCCGATGACCGCCTGGGCCAACTGATCGGCTGCAAGGGCCAGGACATCGCCCGTATTCGCCGCACCCTGAACGTCCATCCGGTATACAAGCGGGTCGACACCTGCGGCGGCGAATTCCCGGCCAAGACCCCCTACATGTATTCGACCTACGAAGGCGACGGCGTCAACCCGCCGGAGTGCGAGGCAGCCCCCAGCGACCGCAAGAAGGTGGTCATTCTCGGCGGCGGCCCCAACCGCATCGGTCAGGGTATCGAATTCGATTATTGCTGCGTCCACGCCGCCTATTCCATCAAGGAAGCGGGCCACGAGGCGATCATGGTCAACTGCAACCCGGAAACCGTGTCGACGGATTACGACACATCGGACCGCCTCTACTTCGAGCCGCTGACCGCCGAAGACGTCATCGAGCTGATCCGGGTCGAACAATCCAACGGCGAATTGATGGGCGTCATCGTCCAGCTTGGCGGGCAGACGCCCCTTAAGCTTGCCGAAGCGCTGGAAGCCGCCGACATTCCGATCCTGGGAACCTCGCCCGACGCCATCGACCTGGCCGAAGACCGCGAACGCTTCCAGACCCTGCTGCACGAACTGAAACTTAAGCAACCGGCCAACGGCATCGTCCGCTCTAACGAGGAAGCGACCGTCGTCGCCGACAAGATCGGCTTCCCGCTGGTCGTCAGGCCGTCTTACGTGCTCGGCGGACGGGCTATGGAAATCGTCCACGATCACCAGTCCCTGAACCGCTACATGACGACCGCCGTCAAGGTATCGGGCGACAGTCCGGTGCTGCTCGACAGTTACCTGCAAGACGCCATCGAAATCGATGTCGATGCGGTGTCCGACGGCGGCCAGGTCTTCGTCGCCGGTATCATGCAGCATATCGAGGAAGCCGGCATCCATTCCGGCGACTCGGCCTGCTCGCTGCCGCCATATTCGCTTTCCGATGACATCATCGCCGAAATCAAGGTTCAGAC
>CBFDEA010000233.1:0-4213 GCA_965603695.1 uncultured Rhodospirillaceae bacterium
GTAGGTGTGGCATTCTATCAGTTCCGGCCCCTGTCCTTGACGAATGCGCTCTATGGCTTTTTCGGCGAGTGCGCGAATAAGGAAAATGTCGGGGTCTTCGGTCTTCTCGAAACGCATGCCGAAACCCTTGACCCGCATGCCCAGGTCGTTCGATGCCCAGCGTTTTTCGATGGGCGTGTGGATGGCCAGTGAATTGTTCTCACAGACAAAAAGAATCGGCAACTTGTGGAGGGCGGCGAAATTGAGACTTTCGTAGAAAACCCCCTCCTCGGTCGCCCCATCGCCCATAAAACAGGTGACGATATTGCCTTTATTTTCGCGCTTCAGTTTCAAGGCAAAGCCCGTGGCAATGGGAATGTTGGTGGCGACGACGGCCGAGCAGCCGAGGATATTGTTAGCCATATCGATCAAATGCATGGAACCGCCCTTGCCGGCCGCGCAGCCGCCGGACTTGCCGTACAGTTCGGCCATCATGGCCGGCAAATTACCGCCTTTGGCAATGTAGGCGGCGTGGCCACGGTAGGTGCCGGCGACAACGTCTGTGGTCCGCAAGGGATCGCAAACGCCAACGGCGACGGCTTCCTGACCGATTGACAGGTGAACGGGGCTCTTTATCTTGTCGCTGGGATAGATATCGGCAATGCGTTCTTCGCTGCGTCGGACAAGATATAAAGAGCGTAATAGTCGCTCGATATCTTCCGGGTTTGACTGGTCGGCTCCGGCCTCGGGCATTATTTCATCCATTTTGGCAAATCCCGATAGGCGGGAAGGATCATGTCCGCCTCTTTTATCGTTTTCGGGTAGGGTTTGGCAACAAGGGAACAGTGCAAGCCTGCTTGTCCATATGCGGGCATGGCGTTATAAGGACCGCTTGTATCAGTTGTTCATGAGTTGACAAGATTATGACCAGTGTTTCCATATTGATTCCGGCCTACAACGAAGAAGCGACGATCATCGAGCTTCTGGTGAGCGTCGCCGGTCAGAACATCGAGGGCGTTGAGTTCGAAGTGATCGTCATCGACGACGGCTCGAAAGACCGCACGGTCGAACTGCTGGAGGCAAATCCGGGGCTCTATACGACGCTGATCAAGCAACCCCACAACGGTGGCAAGGGCGCGGCGGTCAAGGCGGGCATGAAGGTTGCCAGCGGCGATTATATCCTGTTTCAGGACGCCGATCTGGAATACGACCCCACCGACTATCGGCAGTTGATGTTGCCGATGCAGCGTTTCGATGCCGACGTCGTCATGGGCAGCCGCTTCCTGGCCCCCAGTTTCGTCCGGGTTTCTTACTTTTGGCACAAGGTCGGCAATTACTTGATTACGCTGGTCTTCAATATTTTCAACAACACGACGTTTACGGACGTTTACAGTTGTTATCTGATGTTCCGCCGAACCCTCGTTGATCCCGACCAACTGCAAACGGAAGGCTGGGAACAGCACGCCGAAATCCTCTCCAAGGCGATCGCAAGGGGCAAATCATTTTACGAGGTTCCCGTAAGTTATCAGGGGCGGACCTATGAAGAGGGCAAGAAAATTCGCGCCCATCACGCCCTTGCCGTGATCTGGACGATTATCAAGATGCGGTTGCTTCGTTAATGAGCGACAGCGAAGAACCGACGACATATGAAGGCGCGGACCTGGAAGCACTGGCGAGCCTGAAACGCTACCAAAGCTGGATCGTCGAAACCTTCCAGCCCTATTTAAGCGGGCGCGCCATTGAATTTGGGGCCGGGATCGGCAATATTTCGGTCCGCCTGACAGAGCACGTCGCGCACCTCGACCTGGTTGAGCCATCGGCTAATCTGGCGGTGCCGCTTGCAGAACGTTTCGCAGGCGATAAGAACGTCGCCGTTTTTAGCCAGCCTCTTGAGGCCCGGCTTCCGGAAATCGCCGATCAGACTTACGATTGTGTTGTCCTGGTCAACGTTCTGGAACACATCGAAGACGATGCCGCAGCGCTTGCCGGGTTTTGGCGCATTCTCAAACCGGGCGGGCATCTGTTGTTGTTTGTTCCGGCGATGAGGTTTCTTTACAGCGATCTTGACGCCGCCGTCGGCCATTTTCGCCGTTACCAGCGGCCGCAACTGGACGAGCGGGTCGCCCAGGCTGGCTTCAATATTGTCAGGTCCCGATATTTTGATATCATCGGCGTGGCACCCTGGTGGTTGCTCAACACGGTGATGGGATCGACCGGCTTTAATCCGCTGCTCGTCGGTATCTATGACGCGCTGTTCACACCCTTGACGCGGGGACTGGAAAGCCTGGTTGCGCCGCCTTTCGGTAAAAATATTTTGCTCGTTGCCCGCCGACCCGAAAATGAAATTCTTGAGGGGACGAATCGTTAAATTGCTTGTCGCGTCTCTGTCGCGTCTGTCATAAATGCCAAACTGTTTTCTGGATGGAGCCATTATGTCCGTAGATCCCGTCACCGAAGAAGAAAAATTAAGCTGGCCTGACCAGGCCATCGTGCCGTTGGAAAAACCGTTCGTCGATGATCGCGGCGCTATTCAGCCGCTGGTTGACCGGATGATGAAGTCGGCGGTGATGATCCAGTCCAACGCTGGAGCGCTCAGGGCCAATCATTACCACAAAACCGATTGGCATTATTGTTACGTCATTTCCGGAACCATTGAATATTACCACCGCGTCACAGGCAGTACGGAAGAGCCCGAGATGCTGCTCGTCAAGCAAGGCCAGATGGTGTTCACGCCGCCGATGATCGATCACGGCATGAAGTTCCCCGAAGACACCGTGTTCTTGACCCTGTCGCGCAATCCGCGCGATCAGGCGACATACGAAGCCGATGTGGTGCGTGTCGATATGCTCGATGATGCCGGCAGTATCACTTGGAAACCCGAAGACTAGGCCTGAATATGAACGCCGCCTGTCACCGCAGAACCACCTGCCGCCTGTGCGGCGGGCAGCATTTAAGTGAAGTGTTGTCGCTGGAGCCGACCCCCCCGGCCAACGCCTTCGTTTCGGCGGATCAGCTTTCCGCACCACAGCCGACCTTTCCGCTCGATGTTTTTTTCTGCGAGGACTGTCAGCATGTGCAGCTTCTCGATGTCGTCGACCCGGCAGTGCTGTTTGAAAATTATGTCTACGTTTCGGGGACCTCGCCGCTGTTCGTCAAACACTTCGAGGACTACGCCGCCTTCGTTATCGACACTTACGCACCAAGCCCGGGGGCGCTGATTTTCGACATCGGCTCAAACGACGGGACCCTGCTTCAGGCCTTCAAGCGGGCCGGACATAAGGTGCTCGGCGTCGATCCGGCCAAAGACATCGCGGCGGCGGCCACGGCGGCGGGAATCGACACCATCAGCGGTTTCTTTTCTCATGCCATGGCCGAAACAATTTGCAGCGACCATGGTCGCGCCGCGGTCATCACCGCCAACAACGTGTTCGCCCATATTGACGATCTGGGCGGGGTGCTCGACGGAGTTCGTTCGCTGCTCGATGATGACGGGGTCTTCGTTTTCGAAGTCTCTTACCTGGTCGATGTGTTCGAGCACACCTTGTTTGACACGATTTACCACGAGCACCTGGCCTACCATACTGTTGCCCCGCTGGTCGCCTTCATGGCCGCCCATGGCATGGAACTGATCGGGGCGACGCGGGTTTCAAGCCACGGCGGCTCTTTGCGTGGCGTCGCCCAAAAGGCCGGTGGCAGCAAGCCAGTTTCTCATTCCGTTTCCGAATTGATAGACCTTGAACATAAAATGGGCCTGGATAAAGCCGAGACCTATCGGGATTTCGGCATACGCATTGATGTTTTGAAAGCGGAACTTTCGACTTTGTTGCGTGAAAAAAAGGCCGCGGGACGCACCATCGCCGCCTTCGGCGCCCCGGCAAAAGCGACGACTTTGATGTATCATTTCGGTATCGGCGCGGACCTGATCGACTTTATCGTCGATGACAGTCCCTTAAAACAGGGCCTCTATAGCCCAGGCATGCACATTCCGGTGGTGCCGTCTTCCATGATTAGCGAGCGCAAGCCTGATGACATCGTGATCCTGGCGTGGAATTTCGCCGGCCCGATCATGGAAAAAAATAAAGATTTTACGGAGTCCGGCGGCCAATTCATCGTCCCCCTGCCCAGCCTTGAAACCCATTAACCCCAACCAAAGAAGAAGCCCCCATGACCGAATTCCTGCTTAAGAGTGATATCGACGAGATCTGCCAGCGCCTCGCCGTTCCGGCCCAAGACT
>CBFDEA010000234.1:0-4194 GCA_965603695.1 uncultured Rhodospirillaceae bacterium
GAAACGAATGGCAGCGTCATTCCCTTGGGCGGAATCATGTTTAAGGTCGAGGCAATATTGATGATCACCTGCAAACCGAACTGGACGAGAAGCCCGGCCACCGCCAGCAGGATGAAAAGATTGTCTTCGCGCAACACGCGCGAGAACCCGCGCAACACGACGAAGGCGAACAGGGCGAGCAGGACCAGACAGGCGATCAGGCCGAATTCTTCACCAGCAACGGCGAAAATGAAATCGGCATGGGCATCGGGCAGGACTTCCTTGACCCGTCCTTCACCGGGGCCGCGGCCAAATAGCCCGCCATTGCGGAAGGCTTCCAGCGCCCGCATGACCTGATAGCCTTCGCCCGAGGAGGGATCGAGAAAGCGGTCGATGCGTCCCTGGACATGGGAAAAGGTGAAATAAGCTCCGACGATACCGCCCATGAACAGCGCCGCCATCATGCCCACCAGCACCAGAGGCAATCCGGCAAGGAAGAATTCGACGCCCCAAATAGCGGCGACGACGGCGGTCATGCCGACATCGGGCTGCAACAGCAAGAGTGTGGCAATGACGATAAACAACCCGGTTGCCAGCTTGTTGCCGGGCAGGCTTGCATTGGTGCTGCTTTCGGCGAACAGCCAGGCGGCAATAACGGCAAATGCCGGTTTCACAAATTCCGAAGGTTGCAGGGAAAACCCGGCCAGCTGAATCCAGCGCGTCGCCCCTTTTATTTCGACGCCGACAACCAACGTCGCCAGGACACCCAGCAGAGCGAAGGCGGCGCACGCCACGGCCAGTCGTCTGATGCCCCTGGGCGTCATCAGCGAAACCACGACCATAATCGCCAGGGACACCGGCAGGAAGACGAACTGACGGCGGACGAAATGATACGAATCGAGACCGATGCGCTCGGCGACGGCGGGCGATGCGGCCAGCGTCAACAGTGCGCCAATGGCAGCAATGGCGATAAGGGCGGCAAGCATCCAGCGGTCGACGGTCCACCACCAGCGGCCGAACAGGCTTTTATCGGTACGGGCCAGGGTGCTCACGATGCGACCTCCCGGCGTTGGCCCGGCAGGGCATGGACAAGATCGCGAAAGGCCTCGCCACGGGCTTCAAAATTGTCGTACTGGTCGAAAGAGGCCGAGGCCGGTGAGAGCAGCACGACGCCGCCGTTCTCAACGAGTGCCCCCTGGCGGGCCTGCCCGAGCGCGTTAGACAAGTCATCCGAAACCGTGACCGGTACATGGTTCTCCAGGGTGGCGGCGAAATCATTTGCCGCCTCGCCGATCAGATAGGCATGACGGACCCGATCCCAGTAGGGTTTTGTCGGTTTGATGCCACCTTGCTTGGCGCGCCCACCGGCAATCCAGAAAATGTCGCCGTAACAAGCCAGCGCCCGTGCTGCGGCCTCGCCATTGGTCGCCTTGCTGTCATTGACATAGGTGACGCCGTCGATGACCGCGAGCAATTCCTGACGGTGGGCCAACCCTGGGAACGTCCGCAAGGCCGCTATGATCGCCTGCCGGGCAAGCCCCATGGTCTTGGCCACGCCATAAGCGGCAGCCACATTCTGGGCGTTATGGGTGCCGGGCAATCTCGGCAGTTGGTCCATGGATATGACCGCTTGTGGCTGACCCGCCTGGCTGTCGTCATAAAGCACGCCGCCATCGACATAGATCCCGCCGGGCACGACGCTGTGTCCGGAAATGGCGATGAGATGGCCCGTGACCGTACTTTTTAATTCTTCATATAGCTTAAGACAGTGTTCGTCATCGACACCGATGATGGCCCATTGCGAAGCGTCCTGACCGTTGAATATGCGCTTCTTGGCGGCGATGTAGCCGGCCATGCCACCATGGCGTTCGAGATGGTCGGGGCTGAGATTAAGCAGGACGGCGACATCGAAAACGAGGCTATCGGTCAGGTCAAGCTGGTAGGATGACATTTCGAGCACGTAACTGCCACCGCTCGCCAAAGGCTCCAGTTCGAGCACCGGCACACCGAGATTGCCGCCAACCTGAACCGGGCTTCCTGAGGCTGCATCGAGAATATGGCCGATCAACGCCGTCGTCGTCGACTTGCCGTTGGTGCCGGTAATGCCAATGCGTTTGGCCGGGCTTTCCATGCGCGCAAAAAGCTCCATGTCACCGATGATTTCGACACCGTTATCCCTGGCCAGGCGGACAACCGGATGCGGTTCGGGATGGTCCAGGGGGATGCCCGGCGACAGGATCAGGGCGCTGAAATTGCTCCAGTCGCAGGTCGTCAAATCGGCAAGGTCGATCCCGGCGGCGGTGGCCTGCGCACGAGAATTTTCATTATCGTCCCAGGCCAGGACCTTGGCACCGCCAGCCTTCAGGGCGTGAACGCTCGACAGGCCGGAACGGCCAAGCCCGAACAGCGCCAATGACTGTCCCTTGAAGAAGGAAAGATCGATCATGTTTTTAATCCCTCCCCTTACCTGAGTTTCAACGTTGAAAGACCGACCAGCGCCAGGATGATGGCGATGATCCAAAAACGAATGACGATGGTCGCTTCCGCCCAACCCTTCTTCTCGAAGTGATGGTGCAGCGGTGCCATGGCGAAGACCCGTTTGCCGGTCAGTTTGAAGGACGCCACTTGGACGATCACCGAAACCGTTTCCAGGACGAACAGTCCGCCAACGATGGCCAGAACCAGTTCGTGTTTGGTGATGACACTGATAACGCCAAGCGCCCCGCCCATGGCCAAAGAGCCGGTATCGCCCATGAAAACCTTTGCCGGTGGCGCGTTGAACCACAAGAACCCAAGGCCGCCACCGATCAGTGCACCGAGGAAAACGGCCAACTCACCGGCCCCCGGCACATAATGAATTTGCAGGTAAGCCGAGAACCCGGCGTGGCCGATCAGATAGGCGATCAGGGCGAAAACTGCGGCCGCGATCATCACTGGGCCAATCGCCAGCCCGTCCAGCCCATCGGTCAGGTTGACCGCGTTGGACGCCCCGACCATGACCACGATGGCAAAGATCAGGAAGCCATTGCCGAGATCGATCAGCATTGATTTGAAGAACGGCACCGCCAGGGTGGTCGCAAGTTCAGGCGGCAGCATCTGGGTGATCCACATCGCCGCGGCGGCGGCGACGGCAGCCTGCAAAAACAGTTTCAAGCGGCCAGACAAGCCTTTGCTGTCGCGCTTGCTTACTTTCAGATAATCGTCGAGGAAACCAATCGTCCCGTAAGCCATGGTCACGCCCAGGGCGACCCAGACATAGCCGTTACGCAAGTCCGCCCATAACAGAGTCGCGACACTAAGGGCGAGCAGGATCAGGAAACCGCCCATGGTCGGCGTTCCCTGCTTGGTCAGAAGATGGTCCGGGGGACCGTCCTCGCGGATCGGCTGGCCGCCCTTTTGCTTGGAGCGCAGCGCTTCAATCAGATACGGGCCGACGATGAAACTAACCAGCAGGGCGGTTATCATGGCCCCGCCGGTGCGGAACGTCAGATAGCGGAAGACGTTAAAGGCGGCGAACTGGTCGGCCAGCGGGAACAGAATATGATACAGCATTTTACTCTCCCCTAATCCCCGTTAACCGCACGTTTTGAATTTTCATCGAGATCCAGCAGGGCCTCGACAATGATGCCTGTCTTGCTTCCCGCCGAACCCTTGACGACGACCACATCACCGGGCCGCAAGGCTTCAATAAGCATCGGCAGCAACAGTTCCGTACTGCCGGTGTGGCCGCCACGCATGGCCGGGGCCAGGGCGTCGGACAGATGGGCCATATCGGGACCGGCGGTGAACACCAGATCGACCCCTTCGCCTGCCAACACATCGGCCAGGGCGGCATGCAGTGAGGCCGAATTGTTTCCCAGTTCCAGCATGTCGCCGAGAACCGCGATGCGCCGCCCGCTGCTTGCAGGTTGGGTCTCGCCGAGGACCTCGATCGCCGCTTTCATAGAGACCGGGCTGGCGTTGTAACTTTCGTCGATCAGGGTGACTTCGCCGCCGCCCATTTTGATCAAGTGGAAACGGCCCCGCCCCGTTGGCGCTTCCAGATCGCTTAAGGCTTCTGCCGCCTCACCGACATTTCCACCAGCGGCGGAAAGCGCGGCCAGAACACCCAGGCTATTGAGCACCCAATGCTGTCCGGCAATGGCCAGCCGATAGGTCACATGAGCACCGCCGAGATCGGCCCGAATGATCGTGCCACCCTGATCGGGGGCCGCG
>CBFDEA010000235.1:0-4171 GCA_965603695.1 uncultured Rhodospirillaceae bacterium
CTTGTTATTGATGCTTTCATTAAAGAAGCTCTTTCGACGTCGAGTAGGCGACCGCGTTGTTATTTTATATGATTGAAGCGGCCTGGATTGAAGAACTTCCCTTGTTATTTTGGCGCTGATTTTCTTATGAAACGTGTATTACATGGTAACCGATCAAGCTCGATTTTCAAGGTTCCATATATTTATTCGCGTCAGTCATTTTCAGATTTCTATTTCAACAGGCCTTGCAAGACAAAATATCCATTTTACGACCATCCTTATTCCCATTGCGTCTTTGCCGAAATTAGTCATGTGAATCGAAGCAAGAACCGACCAAGTTAAAGGGCCTTGACGACAACTTCCCGGCCCGCTTCCTCCGGCTCCGTATCGACCATCTCGGGTGGGAATCCCGGTGCGCGCAGATCGTGCGCACAGGCGTCCTCCAGGCGCTTGACGATCATCGACGACCACGCCCGTGGGCCGTATGTGTCCTGGCCTTTTTTAAAGATTTCCAGAACCTTCGGGGAAATCTCCAACGGCACACCGGCCCGCTCCGCGACACTTTCGAAAAGCGTCATATCCTTGATCACCAGGTCCATGGTGAAGTTGATGTTATAGCTGCCGTTCAGGATGACCTGGCTTTCGGTCTCGTGAACGAACGAATTACCCGAGGAAATGCGGATCGCCTCGTAGGTCGTGCGCATATCCATTCCGGCCTTGGCCGCCGTCATCAGGGCTTCGCCCAAAGCGACCAGATGCACAGACGCCAGATAGTTGGTCACGACCTTTAACACCGAAGCCGATCCCAAAGGGCCGGTGTGTAAAATCCGGCGACCCATGGCGCTTAAGGCTGGCAGGGCGCGCTCGAAGGCCTGGCGTTCACCGCCTGCAAAAATGGCGATATTTCCGGTTGCCGCCCGGTGGCAGCCGCCGGACACCGGGCTGTCCATGGGGGTGGCCCCGGCGGCGATCACTTTTTCGGCCAGACGCTTGACCTCGGCCTCGTCCGTCGTGCTCATCTCGAGCCAGATTTTACCTGGCCCCAAGCCGGCAATGACGCCGTCCTGCGCCTCCATAACGGCGGCGCTGGCCACCGGGGACGGCAAACAGGTGATGATCATATCGACCGCCGCGGCCATCTCCCTGGGGCTTTCGGCCCAGGCCGCGCCGTTATCGAGAAACGGCTGGGCGAGGTCCCGCTCAAGGTCGCGGACCGTTAGATCGAAGCCGTTGCGCTGCAAGCTGCCAGCCAATTTCCCACCGACATTGCCAAGCCCGATAAAACCTATTTTCATTTTGCTCTCCTTAAACAATGCGCTCCGACATTTCCAGATGCAGTGCCGTCCCTTCGTAGGGGTGGGCCAATGCGACCGCCTCATCGAGCTCGACACCGAGGCCCGGCCCGCGCGGCGGAATGACATAGCCGTCCTGCCACTGGATCGGTTTTTTCAAAATCTCGGCATGAAAACCGCCCCATTGCTGAATGCTTTCGAGGATCAGGAAGTTCGGGCTACAGGTGCTGATTTGAATATTCGCCGCCCCCTCGATCGGCCCGCAATAAAGATGCGGGGCGATCTGGGCGTAATAGGTTTCGGCCATCCCGGCGATTTTCTTGGCCTCCAAAATGCCGCCGCACCGGCCCAAGGCCAATTGCAGGATTGACGCCGCCTGATCTTCCAGCACCCGGGCGAATTCGTACTTCGTCGTCAGCCGTTCGCCGGTGGCAATGGGGATCGTCGTCTGACGGGCGACGCGGGCCATCTCGGCGGTGTTTTCCGGCGGTGTCGGCTCTTCGAACCAAAGCGGATCGTAAGGTTCCAACTGGCGGGCCAGACGAATGGCCCCGGCCGTGGTGAACTGGCCATGGGTGCCAAACAGCAAGTCGGCCCGGTTGCCAACGGCTTCGCGAATTTTTTTCATGAACGCGACGCTGCGGGCAATATCGTCGAGCGATGGCTGATGGGGGTCAAACACAGTATAAGGCCCGGCGGGATCGAACTTCAGCGCCGTGTGCCCGGAATCGACGATACCACGAATCAGCGCCGTGAAGCCTTGTGACACGTACTCCAAGGCGCGTTCTGCCGAACGCTCCGGGTCGCCGTAAAAGGTCGCCGCGTCCTCATCGTCGTTGGGGTATAGATAGGTATAGGTGCGCAGCCTGTCGTGGACCTGGCCGCCGAGAAGTTCGTATACAGGCTTGTCGACTTCCTTGCCGATGATGTCCCAACAGGCCATTTCGATGCCGCTCAACACGCCCATCACCGAGACGTCGGGCCGCAGGGTGTAGCCGGCCCCGTAGACCGTGCGCCACAGGCGTTCGATCTTGAACGGGTCGCTGCCGATGACATGGCGGACGCAGACGTCTTCGATCATTTTTGCGATGACGTGGGGGCCGAAGGTGGCGGCGTAAACCTCGCCGACGCCTTCGATGCCGCTATCGGTCGTCAGTTTAAGGAAAATAAAATAGCGGCCACCGAAATGCGGTGGTGGGTTCCCGACAACGAACGTTTTGACATCAACAATCTTCATCTCCGCATCCCCCCTTAAGCTGCTAGAAAACGATCACATTGCGTAACGCCTCGCCGCGCCTGACCGAGGCAATCGCCTCGTTGATATCGTCCAAGGGGTAGCGTCCGGAAATCAATTCGTCGAGTTTCAGGCGGCCCTGCTGGTACAGCGTGACAAGATTGGGAATATCAATCTGAATCCGGCCAGAACCCATTTTAGAACCGAGAATCCGCTGGCTTTGATCGGCGATGTTGCCCGGTTCGAATTCCGACATGACGCCGTTGGCCGGCATCCCGACGAGAACCACGGCCCCGGTCTTGCCCATCAGATCGTAAGCACTATTGATCGCCGCGATCGCGCCGACGGTGACGAAGACGTAATCGGCACCGCGCCCGCCGGTCAAAGCCCTAACCTTGCCTGGGACATCTGCGTCAGCGGCATTGATCGTGTGGGTGGCACCGAAGGTCAGCGCCGCTTGCAGCTTTTGCGGCGATATGTCGATTGCGATAATTGTCGCAGCGCCACTGATCCGCGCCCCCTGCACACTGTTCAGGCCGACCCCGCCGGTGCCGATAACGACAACGCTGCATCCGGCCTCAACGCCTGCCGTATTGACCACCGCGCCGAAGCCCGTCAGCACCCCGCAGGCAAGCAGGGAAGCGCTATCCAGAGGAACGTCGCGATCAATGGCAACGGCTTGCGACGCGTCGACGACGACGTACTGGGCGAATGCCCCGGTCCGCAGGCCATGCTTCAGCGGCGTTCCGTCTGCGCTCGAAAGCGGGCTTTGGACATCGAGCGGGAACGTCGCCTCGCAAGCCACCGCCGCCCCTTGCGCACAGTAATGACAATGCCCGCAGGAGCGGATCAGCGTCACCACCACATGATCGCCCGTGGCCATGCGCTCGACGCCGCTGCCAATACTTTCAACGACCCCGGCGGCCTCATGGCCGTAAACGGCGGGAAGATCGCCGCCCCAGGCACCGTCGATAAACATGATGTCACTATGGCAAATGGCGCAGGCCGCCAGTTTGACCAAAACCTCCCCCGGCCCCGGCGCGGCAATCGCCACGTCTTCGATGCGGAGCGGGTCGCCAAATTTCCGACAGACGGCGGCTTTCATCGCAAGCGTCCTCCCTTATCCTTGACCTTTCTCTTTAATCTCTTTTACGGCGGCTTGAAAATACTTTTCCCAATGGCGACATAAGGGGGAGCCTGGATCTGCCTCGCCCGGCGACAAATAATCATTGGCCGGTCAAATAAGTATAGTCGTACAGGAATGCCTGAATTACATTGTTGGCAAATATGACAATAAATTCGGCAAGGACTTTCTACACGGACTTGTCATAAGACAATGGGGAGAATGGACAATGAAACCGACGCTCGCAGAAGGCATCCAGGACAGTCGCAAAATCACCGTGGATAAGGGCCGCACCATTGATTTCATGGGTGAGGCCTTGCGTGTTTACGCGACGCCCGAACTGGTCCGCGATATCGAGCACACCTGCCGCGATCTTTTGCTTGAGCATCTGGACGCGGGTGAGGATTCGGTTGGGACGCGCGTCGAAATCGACCATACCGGCGCCACCCTTCTGGGCATGACGGTGACAAATTCCGCGACCATTTCATCAGTCGAAGGGCGGCTTGTCCCATTCGAGGTCGTCGCCGAAGATGATATTGAACC
>CBFDEA010000236.1:0-4169 GCA_965603695.1 uncultured Rhodospirillaceae bacterium
GTCGGCTTCCTTGAAGCGCATGACCCGTTGGCGGCGCCTCTCATCGGCGACCAGGCCTTTGCCCCACAACAGCTTGAAGATGGGCACCATGACGATCAACACAAGCACCGAGACAGGCCCCATGTTGGTCAGAAATTGCATAAAAGTGAGGCCGGTCGCCGATCCGATAAGGATATTGGGAGGATCGCCGATCAGCGTCGCCGTGCCGCCAATGTTGGCGGCCAAAATCTGGCTAAACAGAAAGGGATAGGGTGAGACGTCCAGTTTCTCGACGATCAACAGCGCCACCGGGACCACCAACAGCACCGTCGTCAAATTGTCGAGGAAGGCCGAGAAAACGGCGGTGACGATGCTGAGGACAATGAGGATGGCCATCGGCTCGGCCTTGACTTTTTTGGTCGACCAAATGGCAACGAATTCAAAGACGCCAGATGTCCGGGTTACCGAGACGATGATCATCATGCCGGTCAGCAGGGCAATGGTGTTGAAGTCGATACCGACGATGGCCTGATCCTGGTCGATGACCCCGGTGACGATGACCAGACCGGCCCCGAGCAGGACCACGACCGTGCGGTTGACTTTCTCAGAAAGCAAGATTGCGTAAGTGACAACGAGAATGATCGTGCTCACCCAGAGAGGATCAAAACCGAAGATCACGGCATGTTCCGAAGCGCTTGCGGTACTCATTCGTCCTGTTCCGATTGTCCCGCCGCCTTGTCACTTTGTCGCTGCTCCCGCTCCTTTTCCTTGGCCCGTTGCACCGTCTCGCGATCGTATTCTTCATCCAGTCCATAGAGCAGCGAAAAGAACGAAATAGCGCCGAGAAGTTTGTCACTTTCATCGACCACCGGCACCACATACTGTTTGCCTGAGATCAGCATAAGGGCGTCGATCAGGGGCGTCTCGGGATTGACCGTCTTGACGTGACGGTCGATCAACTCACCAATGGTTTTTCCTCGTACAGTTTGCAGACGCTCATGCATTTCCCTGGCCGACTCGTCGAGGTAGCTGGCATGCTTCAGGCCGCGTTTTACACGGCTCATTGTCGAAACCGCCTTAGGCAGCATGGCGTGCATCAGGCCATCGCCACTGATCAAGCCGGCGAAGGTGCCGTCGCGCTCGGTCACCGGCACCAGACCCATGTGCTTCTCAACCATGAAGTCGATGGCCTTGCTGGCCGGTTCGTCGGCGAACAGGATGGTCTTGATCGGGGCCATCATGGTTTTACAATCCATGGCGCTTAACCTCCGTAAGAGCTGTTCCCGGCCATATTAGACTATGGCGCGAATCAATTCACAAATATTTGATGACATATACCATCCCTCACTCGCGTTCGACTTTGCGCAGGATACGGCGCAACAGCAAAGGCGAGAGCACCGTCGTCACCACACCCATCAGGACCAGGGCCGAATATAGGTTGCGTACGATGGGTCCGTCACCGGGCACATATTCGAATAACCCGGCCTGCTGGGCGATACTGAGTACGATCAACTCGACGGCGCCCCGGGCGTTCATGCCGACGCCTACCGCCGCCGCTTCCCTTTTGGAAAGTCCGGTCATCAGGGACGGCACACCGGCGCCGACTAACTTTCCAAAAAAGGCGATGGCGATCACCAGGACAAGGAACAGCGGTATCTCGATAACAGCGTCCAGGGAAACCCGGAGCCCGATCGACAGGAAGAACAGCGGCCCCAGGAACCCCTGGGTGACAACACTGAAGAACAAACGCAAATCCCGATAGGCTCGTACGCCGACGCGAGAGCTTTCGAAATAGAGCCCGGCCATGAAGGCGCCAAGAATCCAGTGCATGCCGAGGACCTCGGCAAGCCAACCATAAGCGATGGCGACGGCGGCCAGCGCGCTGAACTCGATAGATGCCGCCTGCATCGCCTTTAGGTGCTTGCTGAATCTTGGGTAAACGTGGGTTCCCAAAAGCACCGTGATAACAAAAAATGCAACGACCTTACCGACCAACAGGGCGAATGCCGCGGGGTCAGGAACCTGCCCTGTCTCGACCAGAGCCAACACGATGGCCAACAGGAACAAGCCGTAAATGTCGTCGAACAAAGCGGCGGCGATGATGGTCCGTCCGGCAGCAGAGTGCATCTGGCCCATGTCGGTCAATATCTTGACGCTTACGGGAATCGCCGATATCGAAAACGCCACACCTGTAATCATGACCTGTGCCTGTTTTAATTCGGACGAGGGTAGAAACCACCACGCCAGCGCCACGCCGCCCAGCAGCGGCACAATCATGCCCCCGGCGGCAACAGCCATGTAGGCTTTGGAATGCTTGGCGATCTCGTCGGGCTCCATCTCGATTCCGGCAAGCAGGACGAGAGCGAAGATACCGACATTTTCGACCATCGACAGGACCTTGCTTTCTGGAAGATGGTGCAGGAACGAGAGATCGTCGCCAAACATCAGGACGACCCCGGCCAGGGTCATGCCGGCGATGATCTCGCCGACCGAAGAGGGATGGCCTGCACGTTCGGTGGCCTCGCCAAACAGGCGGGCGACGATCAGAAAAAAAAGCAGTTCGGAAAAGACTTCCATCAATTCACTCCCGACATCGCCGCAAGACTGATGTGCATTTCAAGCGTGAAGTCCATGGCGCTTAACCTCCGGGAACACTTCCCCATACTCTAGCTTATACAATTTCACGAACAATTTCAGGAATAAAGTGATGCGTATTCTTGGACAAAACGATCAAAATCCGTCACAATAAATGCAATATAAAGACCCTTAGCAAGAAGACGGATCCAGCAATGACCATCCGCGTAGACAAGGGCTTGGATATTCCGGTAAAGGGACCGCCTGAGCAAGTGATCGGCGAGGGTCGTCGGACGGAAACGGTGGCCCTATTGGGTCGCGATCACATCGCCCTCAGCCCTGTTCTTAAGGTGCACGAAGGCGGCAAGGTCAAAACCGGTCAGCCTCTTTTCACCGAGCGCAAGTACCCGAACATTGTTTACACCTCACCTGGTAGCGGGACAGTCAGCGAAATTATCCGCGGCGACAAGCGTCGATTGCTATCGGTTGTCGTCACCCTCGACGACGTGGAAGATGTTGAAGAGTTTCCCACCTGGTCCACCGATGCGCTTCGCGGGCTCGAGCGGGCTCAAGTCGTCGAGAACCTGCTCAGGACAGGACTGTGGACGGCCCTGCGGACCCGCCCCTACGACAAGGTTCCCAGTCCCGCAGCCGTTCCCCATTCCATATTCGTCACCGCCATAGACAGCAACCCCTTAAGCGCCAGGCCGGAAGTGGTGATCGGCGAGGCTGCGGACGCCTTCGTTAGCGGCCTTGAGGTTCTCGCGCATTTGACGCCGGGAACGCTGTTCGTCTGCAAGGAACCCAATACCGTCCTGCCTGAGGCCCACGGCCCAAACATTCAGGTCGTCGATTTTTGGGGTATCCATCCAGCCGGCCTGCCGGGAACCCATATTCATTTTCTCGACCCGGTTAGCGCTGGCAAAAGCGTCTGGCACCTGGACTATCAGGACGTCATCGCCATCGGCAAAACCTTTAACGAAGGCCGCTTGTGGACCGGTCGCATTATCGCCCTTGCCGGGCCGGGGGTAAAGCAACCGCGGTTGCTGAGAACCCGCCTCGGTGCCGATATTGGTGCTTTATGCGACGGGGAACTTAAAGACCCGCCGAGCGCATCGGGGCATCGCCTGATTTCCGGATCACTGCTATCGGGCCGCACCGTTCAACCCCGGGAACGCCACCTCGGTCGCTTTCATAGCCAGGTCGCGGTTCTTGCCGAAGCGCCACCCGAGACGGAAAAAAATACCCAGACTGGTTGGCTGCCCCGCTTGCGCGGCGTTTTTTCAGGCCACGGTGTCGGCCTGAAAAAGCCCGACTACGGCTTTTCTTTCACCACCGCCATGCATGGCAAGCCATCGGCGATGGTGCCGTTCGACGGCTATGATCGGGTCATGCCGCTCGACATCCTGGCCGCCCCCCTGCTGCGCGCGCTGATCGTCGGCGACACCGACACGGCGCAGGCTCTGGGTTGCCTGGAGCTTGGCGAGGAAGATCTGGCATTGCTGACGTTTATGTGTCCGGGCAAGTTCGATTATGGACCGCTACTTCGGGATGCCCTCGCCAAAATCGAGAAAGAAGGCTGACGATGATGGATGGACGCACCGGCATCGCCCCCC
>CBFDEA010000237.1:0-4169 GCA_965603695.1 uncultured Rhodospirillaceae bacterium
GGTTTCTTATTTGAGGGGATGGGATCGATTTCCATCCCCTCAATCCTAAGACTATTTTTTCGATTTCAGCACGTCTCTTTTGGCACGAAATTCTTCTTCCTCAATTTCTCCCTTGGCGAAACGTTCGCTTAAGGTTGCCAGCGCGCTACCCGTTGCGCCATGGCCGCATATTCCCTTGCCGTGTGCGCCGCGCCGGAAAAGCCAAACCAGCAAAAACACGAAGCCGATAATCAGCAAGATCGATAGGGGACCGTGGACCAGGCCCCAGCCATGGTGGGCGCTGCTCATGTATCCGGCGTGCATGGTTTCGTTAATCATTTCTTGGTGTCCTTTCAAAAATGTAAAAAAATGTGCGGCCGGCGTTAGGGGGAAACGCCGACCGCCTGCCGCCGCGGAGGGGGAATCTCCGGGAGCGGAGTTTATTTGATCGGGTGATGGGCCCCGGTCTTTCTGTCAAATTCGATTTTGTGGACCAGAGAATCATCGACGGTGACGATTTCGACGACGATGGTATCCTCGCCAGTGGCTTCGACCTTGCCGACTTTCAAGCGCTCGTTGCCGTGCATGGCAAGACGACTTTCGACGATCCCCCTGACGTCATCGACGTCGAGGTTGCGCTCAATGCCGACCCCGGTGCCCTGATAGCAGGGACCTTGACCCATCACGCCATAACCTTGGCCGCGACCCATCATGCCATAACCATGGCCGTGGCCCATCATGCCCTGACTGTAACCGGGTCCCATCTGTCCATAGAAGCCGCCGCCACTACCCTTGAAACCATGGGCGAGAGTCGGGGCGGCGCTAAAAGCGGCAGCACCGATTAAGAGAGCTGTTGCGGCGATACCGAGAACGAGATTTTTGCGTTTCATAACGAACTCCTTTCATGTCATGCCAATTTCATTCGATGGGGATATTTGAACACCTTTTTGTATCTCGCATGTTTCGCCCTAAAGGATTTTTGTTACGCAATATTACTGATCCCCCCGTCGTTACGATTGGTAACCAAGATTTGCTCCCCCATCGCCAAGTTTTGGCTATAGTCAGCAGATGAATAGTTCCGAACATATTTTAATCGTCGACGATGACCGGGAAATCCGCGACCTGCTTGGCCGGTTTCTCGATAAGCACGGCTTGCGCGTGACCACGGCGGCGGACGGGAAGGAGATGAAAAAGGCCCTTGCCGATTGGAAGATCGACCTGATTGTCCTCGACCTGATGATGCCGGGGGAAGACGGCCTGACCTTGTGCCGCAATTTGCGCACCCATTCAAACCTGCCCGTCATCATGTTGACGGCCATGGGCGAGGAAACTGACCGCATTATCGGCCTGGAAATGGGTGCCGACGATTATCTCGCCAAGCCCTTCAATCCGCGCGAATTGCTGGCCCGCATCAAGGCCGTTCTGCGACGCACGGCTGATCGCCCGACGCGAAATGGACCAGCGGACGAAGACCTGGAATCCATGCGTTACAGTTTTTCCGGCTGGCTTTTGGATGTTGATAAACGCGAGCTGTTTTCCCCATCGGCTGCCTTGGTGCCGCTCAGTGGTGGCGAATTTGAATTGCTGTTGGCTTTCGTCAGCCATCCGGGCCGGGTCTTGAACCGCGATCAGTTACTCGATCTGGCCCGTGGCCGCGAGGCCCAGCCTTTCGACCGCTCGATTGACGTTCAGGTCAGCCGTCTGCGGCGCAAAATCGAAGATGACCCGAAGGCGCCGTCACTGATAAAAACCGTGCGCAGCGGCGGTTATCTATTTGCCACAGAGGTCAAGAAGAACGCGGAGGGCAGTTGATGAGATTCCGGTCTCCCGGGTTTTGCGATCACCGCACCATTGTCGGGCGGACGATCCTGGTCCTGTTGGCCGGGCTTATTGTTTCGCACCTGATCAGTATCGCCATTTATTCCGACGAACGCCGCGCGGCACTGCTGACCGTTGGCGGGCATCAGGTGTCGGAACGGATCGCCGCGGCTTATCTGAATATCGATCAGGCTAACCCCGAGGAGCGTCCCGTTTCTATTCGGGCCTTGTGGGAACCGATGTTCAGCCTTAGCTGGACCGAAGACAGTGTGCTTGGGGTCGGCTCTGCAGGCGGCTGGCGCGCCCAGATGGTGCGTTCGACGATCGCTGATTTTCTTACCGAAATAGATACCGACAAGATCCGTATCAACTACGGTCATCTTGGCCAGTTTCGCCCCGGTATGAGACCCGGAACGGGAATGACCCTGGACGATCCGGTGATCGCCATGCAGGAACACATGGGGCGGATGATGGGAAAAGGGTCCGTCCCCATGCGCCAGCGTTTCGATAGTTTCTCACGTAAATGGCACGGCGAAAGCGTGCTCAGTGTTTCCATGCAATTGACGGATGGGACCTGGCTAAACGTGGCGACGCCGGGAACCCGGTCGCGCTCGGCCTGGTGGTCACGGGTTTTCGGCCCCATTCTGGTGACCACGATTATCGTTCTTACCTTGTCTTTTTGGGCGATCAGGCGCTCGGCAAAACCGTTGGCCCTGTTTGCCCAGGCCGCCGAACGACTGGGTCGCGACGTCAACGCACCGCCGATGCCCGAAGATGGCCCCAAGGAGGTGCTCAGCGCGTCGCGCGCCTTCAACGACATGCAACGAAGGCTGCAAAGCTTCATTAAGGATCGTACGCAAATGCTGGCGGCGATATCGCATGACCTGCGCACCCCGATCACGCGACTGCGCTTGCGTGCCGAATTGATTGATGACGACGAACAACAAAACAAGATGCTCGCCGACCTCGATCAAATGGAGCAGATGATCGCTGCCACCCTGGCCTTTGCCCGCGACGAGGCCATCGACGAAACCACCGTTCGCTTCGATCTGGCGGCGATGCTGCAAACCCTTACCGACGATATTTGCGATACCAATGGCAAGGCGTCATACGACGGCCCCGACAAGCTTGAATGGACGGGCCGCCCCGGTTCGCTGAAGCGGGCCTTCCAAAACCTTGCCGATAACGCCATCAAGTACGGCTTTCGGGCGGATATCTCTTTGCTGGATGATAAAGACGGCCTTATCGTCTGCGTCGCCGATGATGGCCCCGGCATCCCCGAGAGTGAACAGGCCCGCGTGTTTGAACCTTTTTACCGGGTCGATCCGTCACGCAACCGCGATACCGGCGGGGTTGGATTGGGCTTGGCTGTGGCGCGCTCGGCCATTCGCGCCCATGGCGGCGAGATTTCCTTCAGCAAGGAGGATGACCGCTTTGCAGTCTCGGTAAAATTGCCGAAAAGTTAAGCCTCTTTGCCACCGTGGGCCAGCGACCAGGCGGCAGGGTCTTTGAGAAACTCTCTGACCCCATCAACGGCCTCGGCGGAAAAGTAATCACCGGCCTCTGCGGCGGCCAGAACATCATGCCAGGTCGCCAGATAGTGCAGGCTAATGCCTTGGTCTTTCAGGGATTCCAGGGCCCCGGCGAAGATGCCGTAATAGAACACGACAAAGGCGTCGGTGACGATGGCGCCGGCTTCACGCAAGGCGTTGACGAACAGGACTTTCGACGCCCCGTCGGTGGCTAAATCTTCGACCAGCAGGACTTGTGAGCCTTTGCCCAGGTCGCCCTCGATCTGGGCGTTACGCCCGAACCCCTTGGGTTTTTTGCGAACGTAGAGCATCGGCTTGTCGGTGGCCTGGGCGATCCAGGCGGCATACGGTATGCCCGCCGTCTCGCCACCGGCGACGACATCGATTTCCTCGAAGCCGATGTCATTGTCCAGTTGAGCAACGGCCAATTTCATTATTCGGCGGCGTTCGTCGGGATACGAGATCAATTTGCGGCAATCGATATAGACCGGGCTGGCCCAGCCCGATGTCAGGATATAGGGTTCTTCGGGGCGAAAATTGACGGCCTTGATATCGAGCAGGATTTTAGCCGCTTCCAGGCCTGTTAACGTGCTTGGCAGGGTATCGGGAATATCAGACATTGTGCACCGCAATTGTTATGGAAAAGATCGCCCTTGATTTATAATCTGGTCTGTCATGTTTAGAGACTTAATGGCGTTTTCTCAAGGGTCTCAATGGCCCTTTATTTTGTTTGTGTTTATATTAACCCCGGCTCATGATCGCACCCTTGCCAATACTTTGTCTCTCCTGAGGTTTTCCAAATGAACAGTAAAAACATGCGTAGTGGCGGCCAATTGGTAT
>CBFDEA010000238.1:0-4162 GCA_965603695.1 uncultured Rhodospirillaceae bacterium
CCTGGGCGGCGACCCTGCCCCGCTTCGCCCTGCGGCCCGCGGCCCTGGATAAAGCCCGCTACGAGCGCTTCGCCGTGTTCATGAAGGAGCAGAAATTAATCAAGACCATTCCGGCGCTCGCCACCTACGCCCTCGAATTACCTTAAATATCAGCCGACCATCAGCGTCAGGGCGGTCAAGGTCAAAAGACCGAACACCGCCCTGCGCACGGTCGTCCCGGCCACCTTGGGTGCGTAGCGCTGGCCGATTTTGGTGAAAATGACGACCACCGGCAGGGCAAGTGCACTGAGAACCAGCAACCGCATCTCGATTCCCGTATGTACGGCGACAAGGCCGGTCCTGACCGCCGATCCGACAAAGAAGAAGGCAAAAAGACTGTCGCGGACGACCGGCAACGGCAACGGCTGACGATAGAACTGAAACACCACCGGCGGTCCACCGGTGGAAAACAGGCCGCTCAACATTCCCGATAGAAAGCCGAAGGCGGCAAAAGACGGCAACCCGGAAATCACCGCGTCCTGATGTGGCGGTTTGAGCAGCATGATGGCGGAAATCAGGATGGTCACCGCCAGGCCCATGCGCACCAGCCCCAGAGACGACCCGCTTAATAAATCGAGCAGATACAAGCCGATGGCGATTGACGGCAGCGAGCACAACAGCGAGATACGGGCCTCGCGCCACCGCACATTGGCGAAGCCGTTGCTCAACGCCGTCGCCGTATTGACCATCGCCAGCAAGGTGACGATTATGGCGGCGTCGGCCACCGGCATCAGCTCCAGGCTTGGCACCACCCCCATGACGATCAGGGCGAAAGCAAAGCCCGCGACCGCCTGGATATAGCTGGCCGCCGCTATGACCAGCAAGATCAACCCGTAATCGATGAATTCACTGGACAACATCATCGCCCGATCCTGTCAAATTGTTAAAGGCCGCACAACAGCCGAGAAAATTTGAGTCTGTTAGGAAGCAATGAACTTCGCTATGTTCTGGCTTCCATTCACAAATTCCGAGTCCCATGTTGTCATGAGCGAACGCATTCTGATTATCGATTTCGGCTCCCAGGTGACCCAGCTTATCGCCCGGCGCGTCCGTGAATCCGGTGTTTATTCCGAGGTTCACCCCTTCAACCGTGTCACCGTCGACAGCATCAGGGCCTTCGACCCGAAAGGCGTGATCCTTTCTGGCGGCCCAGCGTCCCTGACCACGAGCGACACACCGCGCGCCCCCGAAGGGCTGTTTGAGATGGGCCTGCCGGTGTTGGGCATTTGTTACGGGCAGATGGCCATGGCCGAAGCCTTGGGCGGCAAAGTGGTCGCTTCGGATCACCGGGAATTCGGCCGAGCCTTCATCGACATTAAAGAATCTTGCGATTTATTCGACGGCCTTTGGCAAACCGACGCCAAGGAGCAGGTGTGGATGAGCCACGGTGACCGCATCGACGCCCCGCCGCCGGGCTTTCGTACCGTCGCCACATCCGACGGGGCACCGTTTGCCGCCATCGCCAACGATGAGAAACACTTCTACGGCCTGATGTTCCATCCGGAAGTCGTGCACACCCCCGACGGCGCCAAGTTGCTTGAAAACTTCACCCACCGGGTTTGCGGCTGCGCCGGGGACTGGTCCATGGCCGGCTTTAAAGAGCAGGAAATCGCCAAGGTCCGCGCCCAGGTCGGTACCGGCAAGGTCATCTGCGGGCTTTCGGGCGGCGTCGACTCATCGGTCGTCGCGGTTTTGCTGCATGAGGCCATCGGCGATCAACTGCAATGCGTGTTCGTCGATACCGGCTTCATGCGCAAAGGCGAGGCCGAAGAAGTCGTCAACATGTTCCGCGAGCACTACAACATCCCGCTGGTTCACCGCGACGCATCGGAACTGTTCATCGGCAAGCTTGAGGGCGTCGCCGACCCGGAAACCAAGCGCAAGCTCATCGGCGCAACCTTCATCGACGTCTTCGAGGAAGAGGCCAACAAGATTGGCGGTGCTGACTTCCTGGCCCAGGGAACCCTGTATCCGGACGTTATCGAATCGGTGTCCTTTACCGGCGGACCGTCAGTCACCATCAAGTCGCACCACAACGTCGGCGGCCTGCCCGAACGCATGAATATGGACCTGGTCGAACCGCTTCGCGAACTGTTCAAGGACGAGGTCCGCAAGCTTGGCCGCGAGCTTGGCCTGCCCGATAGCTTCGTCGGTCGGCATCCGTTCCCGGGACCGGGCCTGGCCATTCGCCTGCCCGGTGGGGTGACCCGCGAGAAACTGGAAATCCTGCGCAATGCCGACGCCGTCTATCTCGACGAAATTCGCCGCGCCGGTCTTTACGATACGATCTGGCAGGCCTTCGCCGTGCTGCTGCCGGTGCAAAGCGTCGGCGTCATGGGCGACGCCCGCACCTATGACTATGTCTGCGCCCTGCGCGCCGTCACCTCGACCGACGGCATGACGGCGGATTTCTATCATTTCGATATGGAATTCCTTGCCCAGGCATCGAACCGCATCATCAATGAGGTCAAAGGCATCAACCGGGTGACCTACGACATCACCAGCAAACCGCCGGGAACGATTGAGTGGGAATAGGTATTTCCATTTAGTGATCCTGCACCGGCCAGTCCAGAAAGCTCAACGGCTTTTGTAACGCCCGGCATCATCCCAGTCTTGCCATGTTGGGAACTGCAGAGGGGTTTCGGAGTCCAGGTTCATAAGCCGCGAAACCCAGTTTGTTTTGTGACTTTCAAGCTCGTTCTTAAAAGTGTCCTCATCCAGGTAGGAATATCCATTCCCCTGAATGCCGGAAGCGACAAACTGGGGCAAGACGGCAAAACCCATGTAGTTGAGTGAGTAATGAATTGACCAAAGCATTTTGTCGATATCGCCGCCCCGCGCCATCGGACCGAATGCGGCTGCAGGAGCGCCCGTTGTCACGGAACATATGGCCCGCTTGCCGGCAAAATAGCCCCGATCATAGCGCATCGTACTTGTGTAGAGCTTGCCATTGACAAAAACACGGTCAAACCACCCCTTCAGGATAGCCGGTACGTCATGCCACCAAAGTGGGAACTGAAATATGACAAGATCGGCGCGTTCCAATCGCTCGATCTCTCGTTCAATTTCACTGGGCAGATTGTTTTCTTCGCCAGCATGGCGTTGTTCCGACAGTGGCGAAAAGTGTGTGGTGTCTTTGCGTGACAGGTAGTGATCGGCCTTTTCTACGGGGTCAAACCCTTCATGATACAGGTCTGAAACCTCTACTGAATGGCCCTTGCCAACCATCGTCTCGAAAGCAACGTTCTTCATCCCCGCGTTAAAGGATGCTTGTTCCGGATGGCAGAGCACGATCAGAGTATTCATGGATTTAGGACCCTCAAATTATTTGTATGTGAATTGAGGTGTTGTATAGCATTGTCAATTATGATGATCTATTAGCCATAATTGGAAATTTAGTTTGCAAAAATGAACAATGATATGCATTGGAATGACCTCCGCATCGTCTTGGCGATAACAGAATCAGGCTCGCTTTCGGCAGCCGGACGCAGACTGGGAGTCAGTCACGCGACGATCTATCGTCACCTCACGGCAATCGAGAATCGCCTTGGTGTTGCCTTGTTTGTTCGATCAAGGACCGGCTATAGCGCCACAATCGCTGGTGAAGAGATTGCCCACGCCGCCCGCCGTATTGAGAATCAGGTCATTGACGTCGAGCGACGCGTCTCTGGGCGTGACCTCAGGCCATCCGGCATTGTCCGCATCACCACAACAGACAGCCTTCTGTTTGGGGCGCTGTCAGCAACCTTTGCGAAATGCCGACGAGCATTTGAGGCCATCGAACTGGAAATTGTTGTCTCGAATGATGTTTTCAGCCTGTCAAAACGAGAAGCAGATATTGCGATTCGCCCATCCTCGGCACCATCTGACACGCTTGTTGGCAGAAAAGTGGGTGTCATTGCCCAGGCTGTTTATGCCCACAGAGACATGATCACTGCTAACGAAACATCCATCGACTTTACGGCAAATCCGTGGATCGGACCGGATGTAAGCATGGCGTACCATCTACTTGACAAGTGGTTCTCAGAAAACGAATTACGAGACAAGATTCAGCAACGATACAACACGGTATTGGGAATGTTCTCTGCGGTTAAAGAGTGTGGCGGGCTTTGCGTACTACCCT
>CBFDEA010000239.1:0-4155 GCA_965603695.1 uncultured Rhodospirillaceae bacterium
GGACGGTCGGTAACCGGATGAAGTTGCAAATCACGCGGCAAAACACGGTGTTTTGCGCCGCCTGCTTCCAACTCGTAAACGCGAGAAAAAAAGCCGGGGCCTTTTAACTGCATCATCAGTTCGACAGGTTCGAGGGAAATCATAACTGGGTCTTGCTTGTTGCCGTAGATAACGGCTGGTACCCGACCAGCCCTGCGTATGGCACGGGCTGCCCCCTTACCTGCCCGTTCGCGCAGCTCGACACTCATAGTAGCGGCTTGAGCCATTGGTATTCTCCTAAAATTCAATATGCACTAAATGCCTGCCTCCAGGGGTGCAGACGGTTTTGATTACGCCCGAAAAACGGACGCATCAAGGAGTGGCGTGTCTTTTATAGGGATGCGCGCCAACAGTCAAACATTGAAACGCAAAAAAACCGGGGGTCCGGTGAAGCCGAAAAGCAACAATAAGCTTGTTCGTCTCCCATGATCGTGAATAAATTGCCGCTGCTTTAAAACTGACCAGGCATGACATGCGCGTTACGACCAAATTCAAGAACCTGATTAACCGACCCGAAATCCTTTTGATGCCCGGCGCGCATGACGTGCTTTCGGCGCGGATAGCCGAACAGGCTGGGTTTGAAGTCGTCACCATGGGCGGTTATTCGATCTCGGCTACTCTGCTTGGCCAGCCCGATACCTCGCAGCTTTCCCTAAGCGAAATGGCCGATCACTACGCCCGCCTGTGCGATGCCGTGGAGATTCCGGTTTTTGGCGATGGCGACACCGGTTTCGGTAACGCCACCAATGTCGCCCGCACCGTCCGCCAGTACGAACGCGCCGGCCTTGCCGGCATGTTCCTTGAGGACCAGGTCTTCCCCAAACGCTGTGGCCACATGGCCGGAAAGGATGTCATTGCCGCTGCTGACATGGTCGCCAAACTAAAGGCCGCCCTGGACGCCCGCGTCGATCCTGATTTCATCATCATGGCGCGCACCGACGCCATCGCCGTGCATGGCCTGGACGACGCGCTCGAACGAATGGCGCTGTATCAGGAAATCGGCGCCGATCTACTGTTTGTCGAGGCCCCGCAAAGCGTTGAAGACATGACCCGCATTTGCCGCGAACTCGACGGCCCCTGCTTCGCCAACATGATCGAAGGCGGCAAGACGCCCGTACTTTCGCTCCCTGAACTGAGTAAAATCGGCTATGCCGTCGCCGCCTATCCGGTCGCCGCGACCTATGGCGTCGCCAAAATGATGCAACATTTCATGGCCCACCTGAAATCACACGGAACGACGCTGGGCTTTGATGGCGGCATGTTAAACTTCGATGAATTCAATCAGGTCGTAGGCCTTGATGAATTACGGGCCAAAGAGGAAGCCTATAATGAAAGCGCCCAGGCGCTGATTAAAAGAACCTAAACCAGGTACTACTTTTCACTATAAACAGGGGGACACCATGATTAAAAAATTAGCACTACTAACTGGCGCCTTACTGGTCTCGGGCAATGCCATGGCGGCGGAAAAAACCATGCGCTGCAGCCACCAGTTGCCACCGACCCACCACATTGCCAAGGTCATCGAGCAATGGGCCGCTGAAGTCGAAATCCAGTCCGGCAATTCCATAGACGTTCAGGTTTTCGGCGCGAACAGTCTGCGTGGCGCAAAACTGAACATCCCGGCAGTCGCCAAAGGTGACATTGAATGCGCCTTTTCGGTCAACTTCCAGTGGGGCAAGACCGTCCCCTTGATGAGCGTCACATTGAAGCCCTATGCCTTGACCGACCTGGCCATTTTGAGCGCGTGGGATGGCTCCCCTGCGGCCAAATTCCTTGAAGGAAAACTTCTTGAGAAAGGCGTTCGCAACGTCAACTGGCTGTTTACCACCCGCATGTCGGCCTACACCTCAAAGGGCAGCGCCCTTATCGCCCCGGGCGACTTCAAAGGTGTCAAAATTCGTGGCATCAATTCCCTTAATGACGCTGGCCTCCTCGCCCTTGGCGCGGCCCCCTCGGCCATGTCCGGCAGCAAGGTTTATCAGGCCCTGAGTACCGGCGTTATCGATGCCGGATTGACCGATATTTCGGCCACCGTATCGCGCAAATACTACGAAGTTCAGGATCACGTCACCGCCTCACCGCTGTTCAGCGTGTTCTTCCACGGCTATGTCAATCCGGCTTGGTATGATGGCCTTTCAGATGCCCAGAAGACGGCACTGCAACTGGCTGGCAAGAAATCCGCCCAGTGGGCCCTGGACGCCACCGAAGCCTCCGCCAAGGATGCGCCCGCGCAACTTAGGGAAAAAGGCGTAAAGGTTCATATCCACAGCGACGCTGAAACCGCCGCCATGAAGGCGGTTATGGGCCCGGCCTTCGACAAGGCCTTCGCCGAAGCGACCGGTGAAGACGGCAAGAAGCTTCTGAGCATCATTTCTAAAATGTAATGAGCGGCTTCGATACCCATCAAGACAAGAATGAGGGGACGCAGCCCGTCCCCTCATTTTTTGATTCTGCGATCACCGGCCTGTCGCGGCTGGCGGCCCGCATTGCCGCCGTGCTTTTGATCTTCATGCTGATGATTATTGGCTACAGCGTGGTACAGCGTTATTTCTTTGGCTCTCCGGTTACCTGGACTGACGAATTAACCGGCTATCTGGTCGTCGCCATCGTCATGCTGGGAGCCGCCGAAACGCTTCTTCGGGACGAGCACATTACCGTCGATCTGCTGACTGCCGGTCGCCGTGGAATGGTTAAAAAAGCCATTCATATATGGGGCAATACGGCCATTATCGTCGTCGCATTGACACTGATAATCGGCACCTGGTCGAGCCTCAGCTATTCCTACAATTTCGACATCCTGTCTGTCGGTTACCTGGAAGTTCCCATGTGGATTCCGCAATCGAGCATGATGGTTGGCGGAATTTTGCTGTTGCTGGTCGCGCTCACCCGCATCATCAATCAGATGCGTCGTAAATAAAATGCTCCTGACCTTCATCATCCTGCTTGGACTGATTTTGCTATTGCTCAGCGGCATGCCGATTTTTGCCGGTCTCGGCCTGGCCTCGATTGTCCTTATGCTGCTCACCGAAGGCAGTATTGGCAGCGTCGGGGAAACCGTATTCGGCAAACTCGACAACGGCCTGTTATCGGCCATTCCATTGTTTGCCTTCATGGCCCATGTGATGATCCGGGCCAAGGTCGTCGATGATCTCTATAAAGCCGCCAATTCCCTGGTCGGCCACCTTTCCGGCGGCCTTGGCGTCGCGACGGTTCTCTCTTGCACGATTTTCGCGGCCATTTCAGGATCTTCGGTGGCCACCGCCCTGACTATTGGCAGCACCGCCATTCCGCAGATGAAAAACTATGGTTACAGGGGAAGCTCCGCTTACGGCGTCGTCGCCGCCGGCGGCACGCTCGGTATTTTGATCCCGCCATCGGGCCCGTTGATCCTTTACGCCATCGTCACCGAAACATCGATTGGCGCGTTGTTCCTTGCCGGTCTGATACCGGGCCTGATCGTCGCCTTCATCTTTGCCGCCTATTGCATGGTCGAAGCCGCCTACCGCGGTGACGTCGAACGCCAGCCCTGGATTGGCGGCCCCGCCTGTCTTGCCGCGATCAAGAAATCGGTCTGGGCCTTGCTCATGCCGCCGCTGGTCCTCGGCGGTATTTATATGGGCCTGTTCACGGCCTCCGAAGCCGCCGCCATCGGCTGCATATACGCACTGCTGATCGGCATGCTGGTCTATCGTAACTTCGGCCTTGGCGATCTTTACGGCACCGCCCTGGAAACCGTGCGGACGACGGCAATGCTATTCATGATCCTGGCCACCGCCGCCATGTTCGGCCACGCGGTAACGATCATCCGCCTACCGGCTGAACTGATGGAATCGGTTATTGCCCTTGGTGCCTCTCCAATGGTCTTCGTGCTTATCGTCATGGCCGTTATTTTTGTTCTCGGCATGTTTCTTGAGACCATCTCGATCATTTTGATTACCACACCAATTATCTTTCCGGTGATGCTGGAACTCGGCATCAACCCGATCTGGTATGGCATTCTGCTGATGATCAATCTTGAACTGGCCTTGATTACACCGCCGGTCGGCATGAACCTGTTCGTTATCAAGGGCATCTCCAAGGCCCCAATGGGCGAAATTATTGCTGGCGTTATCCCTT
>CBFDEA010000240.1:0-4129 GCA_965603695.1 uncultured Rhodospirillaceae bacterium
ATTCATCACAGGACGCCTCAGTATAAGGATATTGTCAAAATCGCAAACCAAAACACTAATCGACGGTTGTTGGGCAAGATGGGCGGGAACGAACTGATTGGCCGTCACCGGTTGCTGACCAGCGCCCGCACTGCTAGGCGGGGTGACCAACCAATCGATCATATCTTTCATTATTGCCATGCTAAAAAGATGCCGTACTTACAAGGCGCGGGCAAGTGTTAGAATCGATATGGCGCTTAAGTGTCCTAAAAATCGACGCAGCGGCCTTTGCGTTCCCAATCGCCATAACGCGTCGGCTCCGGGCCTTGCGGGCCACCGGTTTCTTCCCTGGTTTGCGCCTTTTTTTCAGGGTTTGGGGGCGTTCCCTCAGGCGTTTCAGGTTCTGCTTTAGGTGTTTTTTGTTCGCTCATGACAACCTGTCCCGGTTCTTAAAAGATATAGTCAATCACAATTGAAGCACTTAGGGCATTGCACAAGCAACGCCTTTACGGCATGTAAGGGCCATGACCATACCATCATCCTCTACCCGCACCGTTGCCCTCGACCTGATCAGCGCCGTTCTTAAGCGGCACAGGCCCCTTGATGAAGTCCTTGAGGGGCATTCGGGCTTTGCCTCCCTGGAGCCGCGAGAGCGCGCCTTCGCCAGAAACCTTTCGGCCACGACCTTGCGCAGGCTCGGTCAGATCGATGATCTGATCGGCATTTGCATGGAACGCCCGCTGCCCCGGCGAGCCGTCGCCGTTCGCGATGTTCTAAGACTTGGCATTTGCCAATTGTTCTTCCTCAACATCCCGGCCCATGCCGCCGTCGATACCACCGTCTCGCTGCTCGACGAGATCGATCTGCCAGCCTACAAGAAGCTGGTCAACGCGATCTTGCGGCGACTGACCCGCGAGGGTGAGAAATTTATCGCCGCCCAGGACGCGGCGCGCCTCAATACGCCGGACTGGTTGTGGGATAGCTGGCAACACGCTTACGGCAAGGCGACAGGCCGCAAAATCGCCGAGGCCCACTTAAACGAACCGCCGCTCGACATTTCCGTCAAAAGCGACCCTGAAATCTGGGCCAAGGCCTTACAGGCTACCGTTCTGCCGACGGGCTCGTTACGCATGACCATTGGCGGCAACGTCACCACACTTCCCGGCTTCGACGAAGGTGCCTGGTGGGTGCAGGATACTGCCGCTTCCTTGCCGGCGCTTTTGCTGGGCGACGTTAAGGGCAAGCATGTCATTGACCTGTGCGCGGCCCCCGGTGGCAAGACGGCGCAATTATTGGCCCGCGGCGCCCGGGTCACCGCCGTCGAGCGTTCGGCCAAACGGCTTGAGCGCCTACAACAAAATATGACGCGCCTGAATTTTAGCGTCGAAGCCGTTTGTGCCGATGCCAACATTTGGAAGCCTGCGGAGCAAGCCGACGCGGTGCTCCTCGACGCGCCATGCTCGGCAACCGGCACCATCCGCCGCCATCCCGATATTTCGTATCTTAAAAAATATTCCGATGTTGAAAGCCTCAGCGGTGCCCAGCACAGCCTGTTTGAAGGTGCCCTCCATATGGTCAAGCCAGGCGGCAAGATCGTCTTTTGCACCTGCTCGCTACAACCCGAGGAAGGACCGGAACTGCTCGCAAGAATTCTTCTCGAGCACCCGTCCTTCCAACTGCAACCGATCACGCCTGAGGAGGTCGGCGGCATGCCCGAACTGATCACCGGAGAAGGTGTCCTGCGGACCCTGCCAAACTATCTTTCTGATCACGGCGGCATGGATGGATTTTTTGCCGCCCGCCTAGTGCGTAGCCAATAGACACTTCCGCCGTAGTGTCACGGCCAAGCTGCCCGGCTTGCCCAAAATCCGCTAAACTGCTACCAAACGTAAGTACGGGTTGCACGGCGATTCGCGCCTTCCCCAAGGCTCAAGAGCATGATCGATGGACCATTGAAAAACCGAGGGTTAACATCCGTTCTGCGTAATTTGCTGTACGCCAGCCCGTTCTATCGCGTCTCCCTTAAGGGGCGCACACCCGAAACCCTGCGCCTGTCGCCGCAGGCTTACCGACTTGGTGATCCTGACGTCGGGCGGGCGATTATAGGCGGCACCTTCAATCTTGCCCATCATCGCGCCCAATTAGGCCCGGACCCCTGGACCCCGGTCCTTGACCATCCACAACAACTGGCCGATTTACACGGGTTTTCCTGGCTTGCCGATCTGTTTGCCTGTGGCGGCGAGGAAGCCCGCGCCCGCGCCGCATCCTTGCTGACAGGGTGGATCGAGCACAATCGGAAATGGCATGAACTGTCCTGGCGTCCCGATATCCTAGGCGAACGCTTGAGCGCCTGGTTGACATTTTACGAATTTCTGACGGCCGAGCAGGACGACACCAAATCCCTGTTGCTTGAAATGGCGATGATTCAGACCCGCCACCTCGCCAGGAGCTGCCCCCAAAGCCCCGCCGACGCGCGAAAATTCAAGGCCATACAGGGCCTTGTTTTCGCCGCCGTCTGCCTGCCTGGGGCCGAGACCCTGCTCGATCAATCCCTCGACCAACTTGGCCGAGAAATCCGCGCCCAGGTATTCCCCGACGGCGGTCATATAGAGCGCAACCCGTCGCATCTGCTCGATGTGCTCTCACGCTTCACTCAAATCCGCGCCTTACTGCTGGCCGCCCATGTCGAAGTGCCGCTTGACTTGCAGGGTGTCATCGACAGAATGACGCCGATGCTGCGGGCCCTGCGCCACGGCGATGGCGGGCTGGTCCTGTTTAATGGCGGCTTCAAGGAAGACCGGACATTCATCGATCGGGTGCTCGGCGATACCGGCGTGCGCGGCAAGGCCCTGACCAGCGCCCCCCACAGTGGTTTTCAAAGACTCGCCGCCGGAAAAACGGTGGTCGTCGCCGACACCGGCAAACCGGCAAATACCTTGGCCACCGTCCACGCCGGGACACTCAGTTTTGAAATGAGCGTCGGTAAGGACCGTCTGGTGGTTAATTGCGGCGCCGCCAGTAGCGAAGGCCAAAGGTGGTATGCCGCCATGCGGACGACCGCCGCCCACTCGACCCTGTCTGTCGATGATGTCGACTCGGCCCAATTCAACCCGGATGGCTCCCTGGCCTATGGACCTTTAAGGGTTGAATGCACGCGGCGCGAGGCCGACGGCGCTGTCTGGCTGGACACCTCTCACGATGGCTACGCCAAAAGCATTGGCATTATTCACCGGCGCAAGTTTTTTCTCGATGCGACGGGTGAAGATTTCAGGGGTGAGGACGCCATCGAAGGCTCGGGCGGCAAGAGCTTTTGCATACGCTTTCACCTGCACCCCGGCGTTCACGCCTCCCAGGTTCAGGGGCGTTCCGCCGTCCTGTTAAAACTTGCCGGTGGTGCGGGCTGGCAGTTTCAGGCGTCGGGCGGCAACATTGCCCTGGAAGAAAGCATTTATCTGAGCGGCCATAGCGAGCCCAGACGCTGCGAACAGATTGTCGTTAGCGGCCCCCTGCATGGCGACGGGGCCCAGATCAAATGGCGCTTCCACCGCATTTAATCGACGGCGTAAAGCGTCAGCGGAATCTGGTTCTGATGCAGGATCAGGCGAACAGGTAACGCGCCAATGGGCCCGGGCTTCAGGGCGGCATCATAGAGTGCCCGCTTTTTTGCCCCGGCGATGACCAGAAACAAATGGCGGCTATCGAGCAGTGCCGCCGGGGTCAGACTCATTCTCGGCTGTCGGTCCTGGCTACCGGCGACGGCCAAAGCCCGTCCGGGGGCATCCTGCCAGTTATCCTGGTCAGGGAACAAAGAGGCGATATGCCCGTCTTCGCCCATACCCAGGAAAACCGCATCCAGAGGCCAGCCCACGGCGGCGAGAGCTTGCTCGACATCCGCTTGCCCATCACAGGGGTCCGCATGATCTGTTTTCATGCCAATGAAACGCGCCTTGGCCGCTGGCCCCTGCATCAACAGGCGACGCGCCAGGCCTTCGTTGCTGTCGGGGTGATCCGGCGCGACCCAACGCTCATCAATCAGGGTGACGCAGACCCGCTCCCAGGCCACTGTTTTTTGAGCAAGTACCGGCAATAAATGTTGCGGCGTTTTGCCACCCGAAACGGCAAGCGATGCCTGCCCACGGGCCGCGATGGC
>CBFDEA010000241.1:0-4120 GCA_965603695.1 uncultured Rhodospirillaceae bacterium
AGGATTGCTGCTCATCAAGACGAGCCCCTCCGAGTGGGGTTCCCTCGGGACTCGGCGCCCTCGAAAAGTTCGTAGTTTGACGTCGTTTCCGCCGTCGCGACACCGATTTGTTCGCTGAAAAGGACACTTACAGCGTCGTCATCCGAAGCGAAGGCCAGTGCTATCATTCTTGGATCGCTGCCGTTCATCATGTTTGGCATTATCTTCGCCCTGAACCCGGAATATGAAATGGCTCTTTTTGAAGATCCTCGCGGTCAGATGATGTTGGGCACGGGGCTTGGCATTATGAGTATGGGAGTTTTGGTCATGAGCAAAATGATCAAGTTCGAGATATGAGTATGCTGGAACAAATGACCGGAATGGGGATTGAGAGCTTGATCACCTGGACTGCGGGGCTCGTCGCTTTTTTGTGTGTTTTCGTGGTCTGGCAGGCATTGCTCCGCCGTGTCCCGATGTCATCGCGGGCGCGCTCGCTGGTGCAGCACCGGGAAAACCTGAAGGCCGGAATGTTGAAGGTGGGGGCGAACCGCTTTCAGCGGGTCGAAACCATAAGTTTGATGCGCAGCATTACGGCCCGCCTGAACATGCTTAAAGGAGAGCATGTGGCGAAGGCTACGGCAACGTTGATGCAGGCGGGGTGGCGTTCGCAGGACGCAATCGTCGTGTTCATGTTCCTGAAACTCAGCCTGCCGATTCTCGTGGGCGGTGTGGCCGGGTTTTTAGTGTACGGGCTCGGCGTTGTCGATGCGGCCCCGATGGTCAAGATTTTGATCGTCACGTCGGCTGTCGTCGCAGGTGTCTTTCTGCCAGAAATTGGTGTCGATAGGGTGGTTAAGAAACGTCGAGCGCAGTTGCAAAAAGGATTGCCCGATGCCCTCGACCTGCTGGTTATTTGCGCCGAGTCCGGTCTGGCTCTCGATGCAGCTCTGACCCGGGTGGCCCGTGAAATGGTACGCTCCGCACCGGAACTTGCCGATGAGTTGAGTCTGACGGCTATCGAACTTGGCTTCCAGCCTGAACGCCGCACGGCGCTTGCCAATTTGAATAAGCGCACCGAATTGGCTTCGATCCGCGGCGTCGTCAACACCTTGATTCAGACGGAAAAGTACGGAACCCCGTTGGCCCAGTCGTTGCGGGTGTTGGGTGCCGAGTATCGCGACGACAGGATGATGAAGGCCGAGGAGAAGGCCGCAAAGTTGCCCGCGACTCTGACCATCCCGCTGATTGTTTTCATTTTGCCGACCCTGTTTATCGTGCTTCTGGGGCCGGCCATTCTTAGCGCTATGGACGGCCTGGGGGGGCTTTGATGCGGCGCAGATAAATTAAGCAAGTTTGGGGAGTCAGGTCTTGGATTGGGGTCCGTTGGCCTGGCGGCATCGGGGAGTGGCGAAAGCTGCTCCCCGATGTTTTTTTATGGCGTAGTTTGCTTGGAAGTTCCGAAGACTGCCTGGGCGCGGGCCTGACTGGAAAGCTCTCGAAGTTGTGCGTAATAGGCCAGATTGTTGGCGACCCCGGCCTCGCTGAGGTCTTTCGCAGAGATTTTTGCGGCTTGTTCTTCCATTCCGGCTAGGCCGTAAATTAGCGCCAGATTCTGGCGTAGGCGAACACTCGACAGAGGGTCATCGGCGAACACTTCGAGGATACCGATGGCGAGATCGAATTTGCCGGCAAAAGCCAACGACAGGGCCAGGTTGTTGCTCAGTGACACCGCTTCTGGCGCGACCTCAATTCCCTTGTGGTATTGCTCTTGCGCTTCGTTATGGCGTCCCAACATGTCGAGAGAAACACCGTACCCGTTGTAGCCCCGATGATCGGCGGGTTTGACTTTGGTCGCTTTTTCAAAATATTCGATCGCCTGTTCCGGGCGATCCAGAGAAATCAACGTCTTTCCAAGTCCAAGAAGAACATGAAAATTTTCCCCTTCCATGCTCAACGCCTTGCTATAGGCACTCGCCGCCTGATCGAATTCCTCCAGGGCGAAGGCGGTTTCAGCGATGGCGATCAGGGGTTTTATGTCGTCAGGGGACATGGCGTGGGCACGGCGAAACAGTTGCAGGGCCGAAGCCAAGTCGCCGCCCTGACGTGTCGTTTCAGCGATCCTGAGCAATTGTCCGGCCCGGCTTTGCGCATTGTCTTCTTTTATTTCCTTGGGTGTCGGCACTTGCCCGGCGCAGCCCGCAAGAAGCGTAACTGTGAGCAGGACGAGCGATAGTCTCATCGGCCAATACTGGCCGATTTGCAGGGACAAGGATGATCTCTTTGTGCACGGTCGGTTCATTGTGTGGTCATATTTGCCATGTAATGCTACTGATGGGCCAGAGAAATGTCTTAACTGGTTGCGAAAGCACTGTCTTTACGTGCAGAATTCGATGGTAATGTTAGAAATTTCGGGAAGATATTTCAGTGACTAATTCATATTTGGAACTCACCCATTTAATCGAGCGCCTGCATCGGCGCTTCCTCGATGTTCTCAGGACCGAACTTAATCGTCTGGGGGTCAGGGATATAAACGGCGTGCAGGCCCTGCTGCTGGCCAATATCGGGGAAGAGGAGATCGTTATTCGCGATCTGGTGGAACGTGGTTATTACCAGGGCTCGAATGTTTCCTACAACATCAAAAAACTTGTCGATTATGGTTACCTTGAGCAGGAACGCACGGAACACGACAAGCGGTCAGTCAGCATCAAATTGACTGAAAAGGCGGTCAAGATCGTCGTTAAGATTCGTGAACTTGAAGAACAAAACGCCCAAGCATTCGTCGAAAAGCAACAAATTGAGAATGAGACAGAGACAGTGCTGGAGTCGCTTAGGCGGCTTGAGCGCGTGTGGGCGGATTACATCAATTACGGTTCTCAGTGAAATTCGCGAACCTTCTCATGCTTGTTTATAAATAATTGAGGCTTATTTATCGGTAAATGAACACAAATTCGGAAACCATTCAGGATAAACTTGCGCTGCTCAGGCAGTCTTACCGGGATCAATTGCCGACCAAGATTGATGAGATAAATGAGGCCGCACGTTCTCCTGCAACAGACGACGCCGCCGAGATCCGCCGCTATCTTGAAACCCTTGGCGGCTTGGCCCATAAACTGGCCGGTTCCGGGGCGACATTCGGGTTTCCCGACATCAGTGTAGCGGCGCGTTCCCTTGAGCAAGGCTGTGAAAAAGCCCTGAACTTGCAGGCTTCTTCGTTGCAAGCCGTGACAGAGGCAACGGCACCACTGGTTCAATTATTGCAAAAATCAATTGCCGATATTCTCGCCGATACAGGTGCGCAAACCCTTGATCTTGACGTCGCGGTCACTGCCGAGGTTGCAGGCAGGGTCTTGCTGATTGTCAGTGATGATGACGAAGAAGTTAAGCGTTTGAGCGGCGAGCTTGAAAATTCAGGTTTTGTCATTCGCCACGCCAATCTTGGCGTCGATCTGGAAGGCACCATCAATAAATTGCAACCTTCGGGGATTGTCATCGAAATTTCAGCCGATGGGCAAGCGTCTTCGAGTCTTTCAGAAATTCATCAATTTCGCCAAAGAGAACTTTTTGATGGGCCGCTTATCGTTATGTCTGACGGCGGTGACATACATGTGCGATTGCAGGCCGCCCGGGCCAACGCCGAATCATTCAGGGAAAAGCCGCTTGTGGCGTCTGAACTTGTCGACCTTCTCGATCAGCACTTATCGAGCGAGGGCGAGGATGACTACCGTATTCTTATCGTCGATGACGACGTCAGTACCGCAAAATATACGGAAGTTATTCTGCAAGGGGCGGGGATGGTTGCCGAAACCGTCAACAATCCAATGTTGCTGTTGGAAAGACTTGAAGACTTCGGCCCGGAATTGATCCTGATGGATCTTTACATGCCACAGTGCAGTGGCCAGGAACTGGCTATCGTGGTCAGGCAACAGGAAAGTTTTTCGACCATTCCCATTGTCTTCCTGTCGGGTGAAATCGACATCGATAAACAACTTCTTGCCATGCGTTCAGGGGGTGATGATTTTCTAACCAAGCCGATTAAACCGCAGCATTTGATTTCATCGGTACGCAGCCGGGTTAAACGGTTCCGTCTGTTACGTTCACGGATGGTCCGGGACAGTATCGAAGCGCTTCCTGATGACCCCCT
>CBFDEA010000242.1:0-4103 GCA_965603695.1 uncultured Rhodospirillaceae bacterium
GCGAAAACGAGAAGGATACCCCCGGCAATCAGCGTCCCCTTAAGGGCAAAGATACGGCGTTGCCTGGCGCTCGCCTTTGTCGTCAATGCGGCGAACAGCGCCGCCACATCGACCGGGCTGATCGTCGCAAATAACGTGGTGAAGGCCAGTAATGCCGTATCCAGGTTCAACCGATACGCCCTTCCAGTGCCGCCTGATACATCTGCTTCATTTCCGCAGCCCCGACCTTGATCGGGTTGCCACCGGCCGTCGGATCATTGGCGGCCATTTCAGAAAGCTCGTCGAGGCGGCTTTCCTCGACACCAATTTCGCGCGCCGTATGCGGGATGTTCAGTGATTTCCTGAATTCCAGAGTCCATTCCATGACGCCATCGAAAGAAGAATTTTTCAGGCCGAGATAACGGGCCAGACGTTTCATGCGCTTGGCAATCGCGTCGCGATTGAAGTCCATGACGTAGGGCATGAAGACGGCGTTGGCAAGGCCGTGGTGGGTGTCGTAGACGGCACCGACGGGATGGGCCAGGGAATGAATGGCACCGAGACCCTTCTGGAAGGCGGTGGCCCCCATGGAGGCGGCGCTCAGCATGTTGGCCCGGGCAATCAGGTTCGAACCATCCTCGACGGCGACAGGCAGCCAGTCCTTGACCAGGCGCATGCCTTCGATGGCAATGCCTTCGGCCATGGGATGGTAGCCCGGTGCGCACAGGGCCTCGAAGCAATGGATAAAGGCGTCCATGCCGGTCGCCGCCGTAATGTGGGGCGGCAGGCCGGCGGTCAGGGCCGGGTCGGAAATGACGATGGCGGGCATCATCATGGGATGGAAAATGACCTTCTTAATATGGGTTTCTTCATTGGTGATAACGCCGGCCCGGCCGACTTCCGAACCGGTGCCCGATGTCGTCGGCACGGCGATGATCGGGGCGATGCCCGCTTCATCGGCACGGGTCCAGTTGTCGCCGACATCTTCAAAATCCCACATCGGGCGGGTTTGTCCGGCCATGAAAGCGACACCCTTGGCCGCGTCAAGGGCGCTGCCACCGCCGAAAGCGCTGACGCCGTCGTGGCCGCCGTCGCGAAAGGCCTTCACACCGCCCTCGACGTTCGAGGCCACCGGGTTGGGTTTGACGTTGCTGTAAAGGCCGGTCGGAATCCCGGCATCTTCGTTGGCCTTTAGGGCGGCGGGGATCATCGGCAGAGCGGCCAGTCCTGGGTCGGTAATCAACAGCGGCCGTTTCATTCCCAGGGCCTTACAGGCGTCGGCCAGTTCGGCAATGCGACCGACACCAAAACGAACGTTGGTTGGGAAGTTCCAGTTGCCCGTCAGGGCGGCGGCATCATGTGTCATCGATTTATTCCTTAGAGGGCGGTTTTAAGGTGAAAAGATTTGGGCCGGGTCAGATGATCGTAACCAAGGGCCGAAAGGGTGCAGCCACGGCCGGAATTCTTAACGCCGGTCCAGGCCAGAGCCGGGTCCAGATAATCGCAACGGTTCATAAACCAGGTGCCGGTGTCGACCTGATCGCCAATGGCCGCTGCGGCCTCGGCGTCGCCGGTGAAGACGCAGGCGGTCAAGCCATAAGGGCTGTCGTTCATGAGCTTGATGGCTTCCTCGTCAGAAGACACCTTCATGATGCCGACGACGGGGCCGAAGCTTTCTTCCATCATCACTTCCATGGAATGATCGACATCGACGAGTACCTGTGGGGCCAAGTAAGGGCTTTCGGGCTTGTCGGCGGGGAACAAGGCCGGATCGATCATGGCCTTGGCACCGGCGGCAATAGCGTCCTTGATCTGGCCGCGCACGTACTCGGCGGCGCCGGTGCGGACCATCGGTCCGATGGTCGTTTCCGGATCGAGCGGGCTACCCAGGTTGTCGGTCTTGACCAGGGCGACGGCACCTTCGACGAAGGCGTCATAGACATCGGCATGTACGTAAATGCGTTCGATACCGCAGCACGACTGGCCGGAATTGAAGAACGCCCCATCGACCAGTGTTTCGATGGCGTGTTTAAGGTCGGCGTCGGGGCGCACGTAGCCCGGATCCTTACCGCCCAGTTCCAGGCCGACGCCGATAAAGCGACCGGCGGCCGCTTCTTCGACCATCTTGCCGCCGGGAACGGAGCCGGTAAAGGCGACGAAATTGACTTCTTCGGCCTTGATTACGCGTTCGGTATCGGCATGGTTCAGGTGCAGATACTGGAAAACCCCCTCAGGCAATCCGGCGGTTTTAAAGGCGGCGGCAATGCGTTCGGCGCACAGGGGTGTTTGTGCGGAATGTTTCATAATCACCGCGTTGCCGGCCATGATCGCCGGCATGAAAGCGTTGACCGCCGTCAGATACGGGAAGTTCCAAGGCGCGATAACGAAGACGACACCCAACGGCTGGCGGCGGATAAAGCGGGTAAAGCCCTGCTTTTCCTCGATGGCGATATCGGCCAGGGCGTCGGCGGCGATGGCGATCATATGACGGGCGCGTTCCTCAAACCCACCGACTTCGCCAGCGGCGTAAGCAATGGGGCGACCCATCTGCCAGCTGATTTCCTCGGCGATGCCTGCCTTTTCGGCGACGAAAGCATCGACGGCCTTTTGGCAGATTTTAGCGCGCTCACTAAGCGGGGTCTTTTGCCACTCGGCCTGGGCGGCTTTCGCGACGCCTAAGGCGGTTGCGATCATTTTTTCATCGGCGTAGTCGCGTTCGACATAAAGCGAGCCATCGACGGGGGTGATTGTACGTAAAGTTGATGCCATTTCTTTGATTCCATTAATAGCGAACTAGATGGTGTGGGAGCGCCGTCCATATAACGAAAAAGTGACAAAGAGTCAGATAATTTCGAAATAACGATCCATTTCCCAATCGGTGATGTGCTTGCGGAATTCGCGCTCTTCCCATTCGCGAGAAGCGGCGAAATGATCGACGAAGGCATCGCCGAACAATTCGCGCGCCGGTTTCGATGCTTTAAGTCGCCCCGCCGCCTCATAAAGGGTCGCCGGAAGCCGTAGTTTTTGCGGGAAGGTTTGATCGTAAGCGTTGCCAACGATGGGCTTCGATGGTTCGACCTTGTTCTCGATGCCCCACAAACCGGCACCGATGGACGCCGCCAGCGCCAGGTAGGGGTTGGTGTCGGCGGCGGCCAGGCGGTATTCGACCCGCTGCGACTTGGCCGAACCAGGAATGACACGCAGCGCACAGGTGCGGTTGTCGATGCCCCAACTGGCTTCCGTCGGAGCCCAGAAACCGGGGATCAGACGGGTATAGGAATTAACCGTAGGGGCAATCATCGCCAGCAGTTCAGGCGTCAATTGTTGCTGACCGCCGACGAAATGGCGCATACGGTCGCTCATGTTGTCGGGCTTTTTGGCATCGTAAAAAACCGATTTTCCCTTCTTATCCTGAAGCGACATATGGATATGGCCGCTTTGGCCGGGCCAGTCGGGTGACCACTTGGCCATGAAGGTGGCCATCAGATCGACTTTCTGACAGAGAATCTTGGTCATCGTTTTAAACAGGGCCGCCTTGTCGGCCGAGGCGATGCCTTCGGACACGCTTAGCGCCGCTTCCATGCAACCGCCGCCGGTTTCTTCATGTAGGCCCTCAATTTCGAAATCCATGGTTTTGGCAGTCTCGAGAATATCCGTGTAAAGGTCCGATTGAACGGAATTGCGAAGCATCGAGTAGCCGAAGTAACCCGGCGTTAAAAGTTTTAAGTCGCGGTAATTTTTTTCACGCACGGAATGAGGAGTCTCTTCAAATACAAAGAACTCGAACTCTAATCCGGAAAAAACCTTAAAGCCCATCTTGTCGGCTTTTTTCAGTACCTTGCGCAGGATGCCGCGCGGGCAAATTTCCTCGGCCTGGCCTGAGAATTCGCCGATGAATAGCAACATGCCGTCTTCCCAGGGAATTTCGCGGCAACTTTCGGGGATGATGCGGGCCGGGGCGTCTGGATAGCCTGTGTGCCAACCGGTATAGGTGACGTTGTCGTAGAGTTGGTCTTTGGAATCCCATCCGAGAACGACATCGCAAAATCCAAAACCACCATCAAGGGCGGAAAAGAATTTGGACTTGGACAGGTATTTGCCGCGCATGATGCCATCGACATCGA
>CBFDEA010000243.1:0-4082 GCA_965603695.1 uncultured Rhodospirillaceae bacterium
GGTTTGAATGAGTCTGTGTGAACGGATCGGTAATGGTTGGCAGTTTGTCGGCCGGGATGCCAATCCCCGTGTCACGTACCTTAATCGTCAATTTTTTATCCGCCGCCATAGCCGAAACGGCAATTATGCCGCTGTGGCCTGTAAATTTGATGGCATTGGAAAGAAGGTTAAGGACGATTTGGGAGATTGATCGCTTGTCGGCATAAATCATGGGCGAATCAACTGGAACATCCAGCGACAAAACAATGCTGTTTTTAGCGGCTGCCGGTTCAAAATTCCTGCAACAGTCGCTGAGAATCTCCCCGACATCAACGTCCTCATTGATCATCGGACGTTTTCCCGCTTCAATTGCCGCAATGTCCAGCATATCGTTAACCAGATCCAGCATATGTTCGCCGCTTGTGTGGATGTCTTCTGCGTAATTCTGATAATTATCTGCACCCAAGGGGCCAAAATACTGCGACCGCAACATTTCGCTGAAGCCAAGAATGGCATTCAGGGGGGTGCGGAATTCGTGGCTCATCGTCGCCAGGAACTCTGATTTAGCCTGATTTGCACGTTCAGCATCGATCAAAGCGATTTGCAATTTTTTCTCGGCCTGTTTTCGCTCGCTGATGTCCTCGTGGGTTGTGATGATCTCGGACCAGTCATTCTCACGATCCTTGATGATGCGGCTGACACAATTGAGTTCTAACTTGGAGCCGTCCACGCGACAGTCCTCAACTTCCTTGATAAGCGTTAATTGTCCTTCCGCAAATGCCGATATTTCATCGACATAGTATGCACGCCAATCAGGGCTGTCGGTTATTTGTTCCTTGTCGAACTTTAAATATTCTTCAAAATTTGACGCCCTATATAATGATAATTGCGTTTCGTTAACCTCTAACATTCGGATTGCGTCGATTGCTTTTGTCAGGTCTTCCTCGTGCGTATTGAAGTGGGCGCGAAAGTCCTTAACGCCTTCAATAGCCAGTCGATCAATCAAATCCTTCACAGCTGAATAATCTTCCAGGGATACCCCCAATGGAGACTGGTGATAGAGTGTGCGAAACCGTTTTTCGCTTTTCTGCAGGTCTTCTTCAATAAGTTTGCGGTCGGTGATATCGCGTATAACCCCGATGTAGCCACGCACTTTTCCATCTGCCCCCTTGATGATCGCACCAAGTGTTTCGCCTGTGAATGGTTCCCCATTTTTACGTTTGTAGTTCACTAAGTATGGGGCTGTTTTTTCTTCTGCCGACAGATTGAAGCGAATGCGGCCCTGCCGTTCGTATTCTTCTTCACTCTCATAGAGTATGGCCGTTGTCTTCCCAGCCAGATCGTCGATGGTGTAGCCAAACACTTTCTCCATACCGTGATTACATGAAATTATATGGCGATCCGGGTCGGTGAATACGATGCCATCGGGGATACCGTCGAAAATTGCGGTTAACGAATCCTGTTTTTCTTCGGCAACACGTTTTGCCTCTTCGACGTTGTCTACCCAGTCGGCGCGTTCACGAATTTCCCGGGGGACCCATCGACGAATAAGCAGAAACAGCACAATTAACCCGGCACCGACGTTGATCAGCTTGGGAATACTTACCAACGCCGGTTGCGATAGCACGTCGTGGATGCCTTTCGGCAGAAGCCCATACAGAGAATTAAAATACAGGCCAAAATAAGCGCTCTCGAAGACGGTCCTGAAGGCATCGATTGCGAGGATGGTCAGAAGCACGGCGACGGTCCCGCCTACGGCCATAGACTGCCTCAGTTTACCAAGGTACAGAAGCAGGATGACCAACCATAAAACAGTCAGTATCCAGTACGAGATAGGGGTAATGAGTTCAAACATTAATGGGTTTTAGGCCTAAAATTCATTTTATTGACGTCGGGATAATAATGGAATTATGGAAATTGTACTTGATGAATGTCATGCCAAAGCCTGCGCAAGGTGGGACTAAAAGACAAACCCCTTCAAGGCGTCATAAACCTGATTGGGGCGTTCGCACATCATCATGTGGCCGCAGCGTTCGATGATGACGCTGCGGCTATCTTTGACCATTGCGGCCAAGGCTGTAGCCTTTTTAAGCGGCGTCATTTGGTCGTTGCGACCGAGCACGAACAGGGTCGGGCATTTGATTTTCTGTGCTGCGGACGCACTGCCGGCGTAGGTGTCGCAGGCGATAAGGTCACGGCTAAGGACACCTGCTTGCGATAGTTTAAGCAGGGTTTCGTTGGCCCCGTGAATCCACAGGCCCGGCTGCGGATGGCCGCCGATACGGGCCTTCTCGCCGAGGCCCCAATAGACGATCAATTCCGGAGCCAGTGGCAGGTTTTGTCGGGCCGCTTCCAGCAAGTCCGGGTGCACGGGCATGGTCTCGGCGACCCCCATCAGGACAAGTTTTTCGACCCGTTCAGGATACCGTGCGGCCATGTCCAGGGCGATCAGGGAACCCATGGAATGGCCGACCAGGGTCGCCGCTTCAACCTCTGCCGCGTCCATGAAGCGGTTCATCCAGTCGGCCATGGCACCGATGGTTTCAGGCGGCGTGCCTTCTGAGCGGCCATGGCCGGGCAAATCAACGGCGAGGACACGGATGCCCCTAAAGGCGATGTTGCGGGATTGAAATTGCCATACCGAGCGGTCCATCCCCGATCCATGGATAAGGATGACGACAGGTTCACCGGGGACGGCGTCGCGACCGCCGGTTGCGACATGGGTGTTCAGGCCATCGACAATGACTTCCATGGCGTTAAACCTTCTGCGAGGCGCGTAACGCCTGTTTCAGATCGGCGATAATATCGCCCTCGTCCTCAAGCCCGACCGAAAGACGAACCATGCCTTCGCCGATGCCCGCCGTGGCCAGTGCCTCGGCAGTCATTTGCTGATGGGTGGTGCTGGCCGGGTGGATCACCAGGGTCTTGGCGTCGCCGATGTTGGCCAGATGCGAGGCCAGCTTGACGGACTCGATGAATGTTTTTCCGGCCTTGCGTCCGCCCTTCAGGCCGAAGCTCAAGACGGCACCGCAGCCCTTCGGCAGCAGGGTTTGGGCCAGATCGTAATCGCTGTGAGATTTCAGTCCGGGATAGTTGACCCACTCGACTTCTTCGGAGCCTTCAAGGAATTCGGCGACTGCCCCGGCATTGGCGACATGCTTTTGCATGCGTAAGGGCAGGGTTTCGATGCCTTGCAGAATATGGAAGGCGTTGGTCGGGCTCATGCACGCACCGAAGTTCATCATCCCTTCTGAACGCGCCCGCATCAGGAAGGCCTGGGTGCCGAACTCGTCGGCAAAGTTAAGGTCGTGATATCCGGCGTAAGGTTCGCTCAGATTGGGAAATTTCCCCGATGCCGACCAATCAAACTTACCGCTATCGACAATCGCCCCACCGATGGCGATGCCGTGACCGCCGAGAAATTTGGTCAGTGAGTGCATGGCCAGATCGGCTCCCTGATCGAATGTTTTCATCAAGTAGGGCGTGGTGAAGGTGGCGTCGATCATCAGCGGCAGACCGGCTTCGTGGGCGATGTCGGCGATGGCCGGCAGGTTCATGACCTCGATCCCCGGATTGCCCAGGGTTTCGCCGAAAACCAGTTTGGTTTCAGGCCTGATCGCTTTTTTGAAAGCGTCGGGGTCGCGGACATCGACAAAGGTCGTGGTGATGCCGAAGCGCGGCAGGGTGAAGCTGAAAAGATTGTGGGTGCCGCCGTATAGCGAGCCCGAGGCAACGATATGGCCGCCCTTGTTCATCAGGGTGGCGATGGCCAGGAAAATTGCCGCCATGCCGCTGGCCGTGGCAATGGCACCGACGCCGCCTTCAAGGGCGGCGACGCGCTCTTCCAAAACCGCCACGGTCGGGTTGGTCAATCGGCTATAGATATGGCCGGGACGTTCGAGATTATAAAGGGCTGCGGCGTGGTCCGTATCGTCGAACATATACGATGTGGTCTGGTAAATCGGTACGGCACGCGCCCCTGTCGCAGGATCGGGCTGCTGCCCCGCATGCAGGGACAGGGTATCGAAATTAAGGAATTTTGGCTCGACCATGGGAGGCTCCGGTAAATGATTATATGGAAAGCTTGCATGCTTTAATCATAA
>CBFDEA010000244.1:0-4072 GCA_965603695.1 uncultured Rhodospirillaceae bacterium
CCGTCGTTACCGATACCGGGGCAAATGCCACCGCAATGACAGCAACAGACGCGACCCCACAGCCCAATGGGGTCCCAGATACAATTTCCGTAGATGTTGGCGGTACGGCAGTCGTTTACACTGTTGTTCCCGACGACATGACGGCCGATGGCGCTGGCACCGGCACCGCCACGCAAGCCCAGTATTGGAACAATATCTCAACCAAAGTTGCGGCAGCGGTTAATGGAAATGCGACTCTTGCCGCTGTTGTAACTGCCGCAGGCACAACCAATGGCACCGGTGTCATTACATTGACAGCGGTCACGGCCAACTCAGCATTTACAACAATAACCAGCGCAACCACCGTAGGAACCGGTGCCACTGCGGCCACTACGCCAACCTCTCCCGCCGCCGCCATCCTTACCAATACGGACAACGCGGCAACGCTTGTGTCAGTCGCGGCGACGCAAAATCCGTTCGCCAATATTCCCGTCGGAAGCTCAATCACCATCGCCAATGCGAGCAATTCAGCCAACAACGTGACCTATACCGTCGCGGCCAACACCGGATCAGTCATAACGGTCGCCTCGACGCAGACGGTTGTCTCCAGTGGCGGCGCGGATACCAGCAGTACACTGACAATATCTTCCGATATTTCATATTACAGTGGCGATGAAATTTCACGAACCCACCAGACATCCAAGGACCGGGAATTTTCCATAGACGTCACGGCCATTGACCCGGCCTTTGAAAAGGCCATCAGGGCCATGTTCATCATCGCCCAGGGAGTTTATGGGACTGACGGCGGTTTGGATAAAAACGCGAGCCGCGTCGATGACGCGCTGTACCTTGTCAGAAGTGCGCTCGACCCCAATATTGGCGGCACCCCGCCTTACGGGACGGAATCCACCAGCAATATGGAGACGGTCCAGACGAACATCGCCTATCACCGCATCCTGATTGGCCAAACCAATGATCATAACCAGAGATTGACCGACTTTTTCGACAAGAACGTTATCGATGTCGAAAACATCGACCAACTGTCAACGATCACCAAATTGCTTGATGATCAACAGTCCCTTGAGGCGTCGTATCAATCGATGGCCCGGATAAGACAGCTTAGCCTTGTCAACTTCCTCTAATACTGACCAGGATGATTTATATACGATCCGGATAATATTTGAGAGCCGCCCTTAGCGCGCCTTAGCGTATCTTGGCGTGCGTGTTGATGTTCCCCGATAAACTTGGCACCTGCCCTCATGTATTGACACCGCTGACCCTGGACAGGGTAGAGTAAGCCAATGAAACGCACAAAATCCAACGCCAGGAAGAAGTCTGTTCGCAAGCCAAAGCCCTCTGGACAGGCACCGTCACAAAACCGTCAACACGTCCTGGCTACAGCCATTGAACACCATCAACAAGGGCGTCTGGCAGAGGCCCAGGCCGGATATCTAACAGTCCTGAAAACCGACCCGGAAAACGCCGACGCCAATCACCTTATGGGCGTCATCGCCTATCAGGGAGGTGACCTGGAGACGGCTTCACAACTGATTTCCAAGGCCGTAAAAATAGCCCCCGAACAGCAGCAGATGCATTCCAACTTAGGCAATGTATTTCAAGATCAGGGCCTGCCCCAGGAAGCCATCGGCTGTTACGAGAAGGCCCTGGCCATCAATCCTGACTTTCCCGAAGGCCATAACAATCTGGGCAATGCGCAAAAGACGTGCGGGTTCCTGGAGGCAGCCGTTGCCAGCTTTAAAAAGGCCCTCTCCCTGCGCCCAGACTATATCGAAGCCAACAACAACCTGGGGAATACGCTCAAAGATCTTGGCCGAAATACAGAGGCCATTTCATACCTGCGCAAGGCCATCGCGCTGAACCCCGCCTACGCGGATGCTCATTACAATCTGGCCCTGGCGCTCTTTGCTAACGCCCAGCAGGAAGAAGCCGTCGCCAGTTGCCGGCAAGCCATCGCCTTAAAGAACGACTTCATCGAAGCCAGGGTCAACCTGAGTGTTTTCTATCAAAAGATGGGTCGGCAAGAGGACAGCCTTGCAGCGGCACGCGACGCCATAACCATTGCCCCGGAAAATTCAAGCGCCCACACAGCCCGCGCCAACGGACTTGGCAAACTGGGCTTACTGGACGAAGCCCTGAGCAGTTACGCCGGGGCCATTGAACTGGACCCGGATAATGAGGAAGCGCACAGCAACAACCTTATGACCCTGCATTACGCCCCAAATGCGACGACGCAAGAGCTTCTTGCCGCCGCGACGCAGTGGGCCGGCCCTTATAACGAGGACACCAACGAAGGGCAGTTCGGCAATTCCCCCGAGCCGCAGCGAAGACTGCGCATAGGCTACGTATCGGCCGATTTCAGCAGCCACCCGGTCGGCTTCTACCTGAGCCAGATTCTACCCTTCCACAATGCCGGGGCGGTTGAGGCTGTTTGTTATAGCAACACACAAAAAGCCGACGATGTGACCGAGACCCTGCGCGCCAGCGTGTCACTATGGCGGGACGTAAGCGGCCTTTCGGACGCCGACATGGTCGCCCAAATAGAGCAGGACGGCATCGATATTCTGGTCGATCTGTCCGGTCACACGGCGGGCAACCGGCTGGCCGTTTTTGCCGAACGCCCGGCCCCTGTTCAGGTCACCTGGATGGGTTACACCGGAACCACCGGACTTGCCTCCATCGACTACATTCTGGCCGACCGTTTTGTCGTGCCCGAGAACGAAAAAGAGCTGTTTTCCGAGTCTGTAAAATATCTGCCCGGAAGTTACCTGTGCTTCGCCCCGCCCGCCTTTGAGCTCCCCTGCGTTGCCTCGCCGTGCAAACAAAGCGGCCACATCACCTTTGGCAGCTTCAACAACCGCATCAAAGTCACCGCCGAAACCATTGCCGCCTGGTCGCGCATACTAACCGACGTTGCCGGTTCGCAATTGTTGCTAAGGACGCCGCTGCTCGACGATGAAAGTGTCAGGCGTTCACTGCTTGAGCAGTTCGCCGCCCACGGCATCGATGCAGGGCGGCTTATCTTTGAGGGCCGCGCACCACGGGCCGATTTTCTTAAAACCTACCAGCGGGTCGATATCGCCCTCGATACCCAACCCTTCGGCGGCGGCGTGACGACGGCGGAAGCGTTATGGATGGGCGTCCCCGTTGTCAGCTTATCCAGCCCGCGTTGGTCGGGACGGCTTGGCGAGACCATTTTGAACGCCGTAGGCTTGCCCGAACTGATTGCCAGGGATGGCGAGCACTATCATGACCTGGCCGTCTCGCTGGCCAATGATCTGCCACGACTTGAGCAAATGCACGCAAGCCTTCGCGACAAGATGCAGGCTTCGGCGTTTTGCGATGGCCCGGCCTTCGCCAACAAACTTGAACAAGCCTACCAGGAAATCTGGACCCATTGGTGCGGTGGTGCTGAGCCCGCCGCAGCCAGCGATATCACCGGGACTTACGCCATTGCCATCGGTCATCATCAGAACGGACGGAGCGATGAAGCGGCGGAGGCTTACCGCAAGATACTCGAAATCGACGGCAATCACATTGCCTCGTTGCATAATCTCGGCGTCATTCTCAGCGGCGACGGCGATAACCAACGGGCCGTCGATCTGTTCAACAAGGCCATCACCCTGAACCCCGGTTATGCCCGCGCCTATGACAGCATGGGCATGGCCCTGTTTAAAATGGCCCGGATTGATGATGCCATTGATGCCTTCAGGCACTCCCTGGCCCTCGACCCGACTGCCGCACAGGTTCATTACAATCTCGGTACTGGTTTGAAGGAAAAAGGCCTCCTGGACGAGGCCAGCACCAGCTACCGCGAGGCCCTGCGTCTTGCCCCCGGTAACATCGATGTTCTCAACAACTTGGCGGCTATCCTGCTTGAACAAAAGCACCCGGTAGAGGCCGCCGAGAGCTTCCGCAACATCCTTGCCATCGCTCCGGACTTCGCCGAAGGCCATTACAACCTGGGCAATGCCTGCAAGGACATGGGTCAGCTCGACGAAGCCCTGAGCAGTTACGCCAGGGCCATTGAACTGGACCCGGATAATGAGGAAGCGCACAGCAACAACCTTATGAC